>DASQKT010000173.1:0-5558 GCA_035630415.1 Skermanella sp. | reverse complement strand
AACGCCAAGCGCCGCGCGCAGCGTGCGTCCGGCGATGCTCTCGCGCTCGCCTTCCAGCAGGACCTTGCCGCGCATGACATGGCCGGGAGCGGCCAGCCCTCCCTCAGGCTTCAGCAGCACGCGATAGATCGGGCTTTCAGGGACCAGGGTGTGGTCGCTGCCGGTACCCTGCCTGACGGCGATGTCGCCGCCATTGATCGACGCCAGCGAATGTTCCGCCAAGCTCCGGCTGCTGCCGTCGTCGATGCTCATGATCTGCACCGGGATGGAAGCCAGTCCGAAATCGTCGGGATGAAAAACGCCGGCGGTGCCGACTGACACGCGTCTCAGGTCTTCCTCCCCGACATAGGCTTCGACGATACCGGCTTCCGGATCGATCAGCATGGCGAGCGGGGTATTCTCCTTCAGCCACTCGCCGGGCAACAGGGGATCGGCCAGCTCCACGAGCCGTCCTGCAATCGGAGCGGTCACGACAAGCCGGTCCAGCTCCGACTGAAACCCGGCGGACTCGGCCTGAGCTGCCTCCAGCTCGCGCCAGGAGACCTGATTGCGCTCCAGCAGGTCGCGATTCATGCCCTGGAACTGGACCTGCCAGCGCAGGACCTGAACCTTGCGCCGTGCCTGCGCCAGCGAGTGCTCCAGATCCGGCGAGGTGAAGCGGAACAGGATGTCACCGGCGGCAACCTGCTTGCCGGGTCGGGCCAGCGACTCCGCCAGCATGGCAGCCTTGGGTACGAAGATCTGCGTCTGCTGCTCCGCCCGCATCACGGCTGGAGCCGGGACCGATCCCCGCCAGGGAACCATCAGCAGGGCGGTCAACCCGGCGAACCCGATAAGGGTCGCGATGCTGTTGCGGTTGATCCGGACGCGGTCGCGGCGAGTGGCCCAATCGGCCAGCTCGCTCCAGATCGGACGGGCGATGAACCAGACCAACTCGACCCCCATCAGGAAAATACCCAGAAGCTTGAAGAACAGGTGATAGACGATCAGCGCGATCGTCAGGAACAGGAAGAACCGGTAAATCCAGGTCCCGTAGGCATAGAGCATCAGTATCCGGCGGGTACGCACCGGAAAGTGCTCCGGCGGCGGATCGCCGAAGCCGAACAGCTTTTCACGCAGCCACCAGCGGGCGAGCGCGAACGAACGGTCCTGAAGGTTGGCGATGTCCAGATAGTCGGACAGCAGATAGTAGCCGTCGAAGCGCATGAACGGGCTGAGGTTGATCGACAGCGTTATGACCCAGGTGCTGGTCGCCTGGAGGAAGGCGGCGCTGCGCAGCGGTCCGTCCGGAAGGAAGCTCCATGCCAGCGTGGCGAAGGCCGCCAGCGCCAGTTCCGCCGACATCCCGGCGACGCCGATGGCGAGCCGGCGGTGCTTGGACGCCAGCTTCCAGGCTTCGCTGGTATCGGTATAGAGCACCGGCCACATCACCAGGAAAGCGAGTCCCATTGTCGGTACCCGGCAGCCGTAGCGGCGAGCCGTGAACGCGTGCCCAAACTCGTGCAGCAGCTTGGACGAGAACAGCGCCAATGCGGCAAGTGCCGCCCCTTCCGGCGTGAAGAAATGAAGGAACGTACTGGTGAAGCTGTCCCATTGCCGCACCACCAGCGCGCCGCCGACCAGCGCCGCCACCAGCACCAGCGCCAGGAACCAGCGGGTGAAGACCCAGGCCACCATCGGCAATCCAGCCTTCAGGAAGCGGTCGGGCCTGACCAGCGGCACCCGGAAGAACAGGTAATTCTTGAGCAGCCACATCGCCGGGGACTTGCGGGTCGCCGCCACCTGCCGCTTGAAGCGCTCGACCGCATCGGGGCCGCGCGCCTGGATCAGGTTGCACGCGACCAGAAAACGCGCGAAGGTTTCGACCTGGGCGGCGGTCGCGGCGATCGTGGTCCGGGCCGCGATGTCGGCGGCGATCCGTTCGATATCGCCCATGTCCCAGCGGGACAGGATTTCGAACTCCAGCCAGCCGATCCGGTAGAAGCGGTTGGTGATCGGGTCGTGCAGCGTCCAGGTCGGCGCTCCGTCCCGTGTCCGGGGACCCTCGTGGAGCGTCAGTTCGTCCCGAAGCGGCATCAATCTCATCGGGGGTGGCGGCTGGCCGACCTCGATCGTCGGGGCACCGCCCGCCGCCGGCAGGGACGCGGCGGTCATGGCTAAAGGCCCAGCCGCTGCCGGAGTCCCGCCAGGGGCCGGCGCATGACGTAGTAGAACAGGGTCGTCTGCTCGCCATAGACCTTGGCGACTCCCTTCAGGCCGATCCGGACGGCCTTGGCCTTGTCTCCGAGATTCGCGTTTCCGAGATCCGCCTTCATCCGGTATGCCAGCGAGCCGTCGGCGGTGGGGTTGGCCTGATAGCTGGCAAAGCTCAGCTTGCCGCCAATGGGGTTCTGAGGATCGACATTGAGGAACAGGCTGACGTCGTTCCCCTCCTCCACCGCGATGGCGTCGCTGACGGCGACATGGATTTCCAGTTCGGTTTCCTGCGGGTCTGCAACCAACAGAATACGCTCGCCGATCGAGACCGGCTTGTCGATCCAGTCGTTGACGTCGTCGAAGATGACGATGCCGTTGCGCGGCGACTTGATCTCGATACGGACCAGCAGGCTTTCAAGATAGGCGACTTCGGCGGCGCTCTGTTCCATCCGACCTTGCAGGATCGCAAGCTGAGCCTTGCTCCTCGGGTCGAAAACAGCCTGCTGCGCCGCCTGCCTATACTCGGCCTCACCCACTTCGTAGGCCTTGCGGGCGACATCCAGCCGGTTCTGGAGACGCGCGGGGTCGAGCGTCAGCAACACCTGCCCCTCCGTCACGAGCTGGTTTGGCAGAACCTCGACGCGGTCTATCACGCCGTCGATCGGGGCACGGACCAAGACGGGCTGCTTGGGAATGACCTCGGCCGGCGCCAGCACGCTCTGCCGGATCGGCATCCAGGCGAGCCCGGCCAACAGCGCCATAACCAGGAACCCCATCTTGCCCTTGCGCCGGAACAGCCAACTCCCCCGGTCGCGGCGGCCCTTCTGGAGCGCCGACCACGAGTGGGCGTAGGCGTCGCCGAGATAGCCGATGAGGTGGCGGTCATGGTCGGTCCAGGGTTCGTCCCGGACCAGGAGCAGGCCACCCAGCCGCTCGTCCTCCGAACGGTCGAGGGGCACCCAGAGAGCGTGCGGCGGCAGCCAGTCCACCCATTCGACAGCCAGTCCCGGCGGCACCTGGCGGGCATCGACCGGGTCGATTTCCCGGCTTTCGCCGATGGCTTTCAGAACCTTCCGCAGCCAAACCAGGAAAGGCGCGTCGGCATCGGGCAGGGCGATGCCGGAAACCGCGAGTACCTTGCCTTCGGAGGACGCAGCCGTACGGCGCCACAGGATGGCCTGTCGGTAGCGCATGAGGGCATGGGTTTCGTTGACGACGAGAAAGCCGAATTCCTCAACCGTCTCGGCATGCCGGATGCGCTTCTCCAACTGGACCAGCCCGGTGATGCTGAGAAGCTGGCGGTTCAGAATGTCGTTCATCGTGTCCATTCAACGCAGATGCGCGGGCACGAAGGATTAGGCTCATCTGGTTAAAAATCTTATTACTTTCGGCGAATGAAGATGCGGACGCCGAGCGTCAGGGTGTGCGATAGGTTGCGGCCAGTTCGACATACTGCGCGGCGGAGCGCTTGAAGAACCCGACTTCATCCGGTGTCAGGGTACGCATGAGACGGGCCGGCGTGCCTGCCCACAACTCTCCGCGCCGGACCCGCTTTCCAGGCGTTACGAGAGCGCCGGCCGCGACCATGGCGCCGCCTTCCACGTGGACGCCGTCCATCAGGCACGCCTTCATCCCGACGAAGCAGCTGCTTTCCAGCGTGCAGGCGTGCAGCAGGGCCATGTGTCCGATCGTGATGTCGTCGCCGATGAACGTCCCCTGCCCGCGCGATGCGACGTGGATGACGACGCCGTCCTGGATGTTGGTCCGGGCGCCGACCCGGACGATGTTTACATCGCCCCGCACCACGGTTCCGAACCAGATGCTGGAGTCGGGGCCGATCTCGACATCGCCGATGACGACGGCAGTGTCCGCTATGAAGGCACTGCCATGGATGGTGGGTGATTTGCCATGGTGCGGCAGAAGCAAGGCGGTCATGGATTTTCCCGGCTGATGACTATGTGTCGCGTCCGTGATGACAGACGCGACACATAGCCATCAGCCGAGGAACTGACCAGAGGCGGAGTTACCGCTTACCTGTAGTTCACCTTGTAGATCTGCGTCATCTGGCTCAACGCCGCCTTGCGGACATTGGCATCCTTGCTCATGAGTGCCGATGTCGGGTCCATCGACGTCGATTGAGTCTGGCTTGTGGAACTGCCGCCGCCTTGTAGCTGCGCTCGCAGGGCGTCGAGTTGGGAATTGTCGCCGTTGCGGTATGCCCGGAGAGCATCCGTCGTCTGCTGGACCTTGGATAGTGCGTTGCGCGCCTTGGAAAGAGCGGCCGAACCGGCATCGGTCGCACTGGCGGAAGAAGCTTCACCCTGATGGGAGTAGGCGCCCTTCGCCAATCCCTTGGCCGTTTCCGACCCGGTCAAGCCTGCCGATTTGCCCTGGTAGTCCAGAACGGTGGTATCCGCCGACGATACCTTCTTGTCGCGCACGAGGCCGACTTCCACGCCCAGCCCACGGATACTGGTGGCGGAGCCGACGTTCTGCTCGACCGTGGTCATGCGGATCTCGATGCCGCTCACGTCCTTGGAAGACGCGGCTTTCGCGATCTGCGGCGCCAGCGTCTTCAACGACTCGTCCGTCGCTTTCGCCCGCTGATCCTTGTCCTTGTAGATGCTGCCCAGAGCCTGATCGATCTTGCCGCGCAACTGATCGCGCACGGTATCGGCCGTTCGGGGCTGACCAGCCGTGAATTCCAGCTTGACGGCGCCGGACGCATCCGAAGCGCGCTGGGTCGGCGCGACGGCGGTGGAGCTTGAAGCTGACGCCGATGTGGACGAAGTAGCGGCCGTCGTCGCGGTCTTGGCCGTACTGGTCGTCTGGAACATCGACTGGAAACTGGTGATCGCCACCATGGCCGGAACTCCCTTCTGGAGCGAAGTCCCCCACCGGCACGCCAATCAGCCCAACGGAGGATATCTACCTCGAAAGATTATCATAGTCCGTCGGCTCAGGACAACCAGGCATTAAAGCTGGATTCACGCTTTTCAGCATTTGCCGCATATCCGGCCCGTCTACTTGGCCCGTCTACTTCTTCACCCATCGGCCAGATGCGGACAGAACATACTGACCGGCCAGGGTACGGTCGATCAGTTGCCGGCCAGCCATGGCCTGGACGCTATCGACC
Organism: Skermanella sp.; assembly: GCA_035630415.1. Classification (GTDB taxonomy): domain Bacteria; phylum Pseudomonadota; class Alphaproteobacteria; order Azospirillales; family Azospirillaceae; genus Skermanella. The sequence goes on along the minus strand of DASQKT010000173.1, from coordinate 226 downwards.
GGGGTACCGTTGGTTGCAGCCACCTGATCGTAACGCCGCATCCGCTGAGCATTGATCTGCTCGACCAGGGAGCGGATGTCGGCGGGAACCATATCGGCAACGAAACCGACAAGACCATCCGGACGTTCGCCGATCAGGCCCGACTGCTTTGCCGCATCGAGCGACGCCTGGGCATGGGATGGCGCCGGGGCGGCGATGCCGATCCCGAGTGCCAAGGCCAGAATCA
>DASQKT010000172.1:0-2170 GCA_035630415.1 Skermanella sp. | reverse complement strand
CCGCCACCTCGGGGCGCGTCGGGTTGCGGTTGCGCTCCCCCGCCGTCTGGATCAGCCACGGCACGATGTTCCAGATCACCGTGTCGGAGCGGGCAATGCCGGCCTGTGCCAGAAAACGGAACATGTTGGCCGCAGTGCCGTCGGGATTGTCGCGGGACACGAAGCCGGTTCCCAGCACCTTCGGCCCCGGCGTTTCCAGCAGGATCAGCAGCCGGGCATCGATGCCGCCGTCCAGGGGATCGACATCCGGCACCGCCCTACCGAGCCGTTCCGCAAGCGACGCTCCATAGGCCACCAGCGGCGCTACGTGAGGGGCGGCAAGCAGCGTTCGGCGGTGCGCACGCGCGGGCGCTTCGCGGAGCGTCTTCGGGTGGTCCGGATGCGGGTAAGTCGCCGTTTCGTTCAATTTCGTTATTTATTTTAAAAACACGCTCGGGCGAATAGTAAATAGGCCAAACCTACGTTCTTCAACTGCATGACATCAAATAGCCTGATTGTTGAATGGGTAACCCGCATGAATGATGCTTATCGCCGATTGGCGAATGTGCCCGTCTGATATCCCGACCATTGTCCGTTGCCACCGTTGAGAAGAATTTGCCGGCGACGCTTTCCGCGTCCGGTACATTTCCGGAGGATGAATTGGTTAGTCAGATGCCTGCGCGCCGTTTAGGCGTTGCAATAGTCGGTTTGGGAGGCGCGGTTGCCACGACGGCAGCCGCCGGCTTGGAAATGATCCGCCGTGGGGCTGTCGATCTGTCCGGACTGCCGCTGGCCGATGCCGCCCATACCGGCTTGGCTCCCTACAGCAACATCACTTTAGCGGGTTGGGACCTGTATCCCGACGATCTGGCGTCCGCCTGCCGCCAACACGGCGTCCTGGCCCCGGCAGAACTGGACCTTGTGCGCACCGAGCTTGAGTCGGTCAAGCCCTGGCCCGCCATCGGCAACATCAAATTCTGCCGCAACGTGGCAGGCCGCGAGGGAGCCAACCTGACATCGATGCGCGACCAGATCGACAGCCTCAAGGACGATCTCAAGCGCTTCAAGGCGGACAGCGGCGTCGACAGCCTCGTGGTCGTCCATCTGGCGTCCACCGAGCGTCTGGTCGATACCACGCTGCCGCAGTTCGCGACGCCGGAAGCGTTCGAGATGGCACTGGACGCCAACGACGAAGAGATCGGCCCGGCGATGCTCTACGCCTATGCCGCGATCACCAGCGGCATCCCGTACGGCAACTTCACCCCCAGCGTTTCGGCAGATATTCCGGCGCTGAAGGAACTGGCGCGGCGCAACGGCGTGCCGATCGCCGGCAAGGACGGCAAGACCGGTCAGACCCTCGTCAAGACCGTTATCGCCCCGGCGCTGCGGGGCCGCTCGCTCCACGTCGACGGCTGGTACTCGACCAATATCCTGGGCAACCGCGACGGTCTGGCGCTGGACGATCCCAGTTCGCTGGCGTCCAAGCTGGACACCAAGGGATCGGTGCTCGACAGCATCCTCGGCTACAAGGTCGAGAACCATAAGGTCTTCATCCACTACTATCCGCCGCGCGGCGACGACAAGGAAGCCTGGGACAACATCGACTTCACCGGCTTCCTCGGCCACCGCATGCAGATGAAAATCAACTTCCTGTGCAAGGACTCGATCCTGGCCGCCCCGCTGGTGATCGAGATCGCCCGTTGCCTGGATCTGGCCAAGCAGCGCGGCCACGGCGGCGTGCTGGAGGAACTGGGCGTGTTCTTCAAGGCGCCCCAGATGACCAACGGCGCCGAGCCCGAGCATGCTTGGCCCGAGCAGGAGCGCCGGTTCCGCGATTGGCTGGACAATGGCGCCGACCGGGCGGAGAAGTCCCTGAAGGCAGCGGCGGCGAGCCTTGCCGATGTCGGTTGAGGCTGGCCTGATCCCGCTTCTGCGGGAAGTCAACGACCTGAAGCGGGTGCGCGCCGCCGGTATCGAAGGTACCCTGGCGGCGCGGGCCTTCCGGCGGTCATGGGGGCGGCTGGTGGCGGGGGATTCCCCTGTCACCGTGGCGTTGCGGGAAACGGCGCTGGCCGTGGCCGGGTGCCGGCTGGGCGGCATCGACCGCACGATGCTGACCCGCGCCGGCCTGAGTGACGGAGAAGCGACGGAGGTGCTGCAATCGGCGTTCGACGCGGTCGCCGAACCGCTC
>DASQKT010000171.1:0-13079 GCA_035630415.1 Skermanella sp. | reverse complement strand
CGACTCCATGACGGACATTCCGGTACACTCGGTGATCGAACGGCTTGACCAGCTTGCGATACGCCGTAACGACCACGGAGACTACCCGAAAAATCGCTGAAATCCGCGGATTTTTACTGCATTGTGTCGCTCAGAAACGGACGAGCAGAGATCATGCCTCCAATGAATACTTCCAAGACCATTCATCCCGTTCTCCTCTCCGGCGGGTCGGGCTCGCGCCTTTGGCCGATTTCGCGGGAGAGCTATCCCAAGCAGCTTCTGCCGCTGGTCGGTGAGCGGACCATGCTTCAGGACACGGTGCGCCGCGTCGTGGGCCAGCGCTTCGCGGCCCCACTGGTGATCTGCAACGACGAGCATCGCTTCGTCATCGCGGAACAGCTGCGCGAGATCGCCGTGACGCCGTTCGCCATCGCGCTGGAGCCGGTCGGCCGCAACACGGCCGCCGCCGCCGCCGTCGCGGCCCTGATCATTACCGAGCAGGACCCGGACGCCCTGCTGCTCCTGCTGCCGGCCGACCATGTCATCCGGGACGGCGACGCCTTCCACAAGGCGATCGACGCCGCCGCGAGTGCGGCTGCCGCCGGCAACCTCGTGACCTTCGGCATCACGCCGACCCAGCCGGAAACCGGCTACGGCTACATCCGCCAGGGCGCCGAGCTGACCGGCCACGGCGGCGTGTTCCAGGTCGATGCCTTCGTCGAAAAGCCGAAGATGGAAACCGCGCAGGACATGCTGGCCGCCGGCGGGCATTTCTGGAACGGCGGCATGTTCCTGTTCTCCGCCGCCAAGCTGCTGGCCGAGATGGAGAAGTTCGAGCCGGCCATCGTGGCGGCCTGCCGCGACGCGATCTCCAAGGGCTCGCGTGACCTCGACTTCTTCCGCCTCGATCCCGAAGCGTTCGGCCGCGCGCCGAGCATTTCGATCGACTACGCGGTGATGGAACGCACCGACGCGGCGGTCGTCGTGCCGGCGACCATCGGCTGGACCGATGTCGGCGCGTGGTCGGCCCTGTGGGACATCGGCGCCAAGGATGAGGACGGCAACGTCACCATCGGCGACGTCATGACCGAGGACGCCAACAACTGCTACATCCGCTCCGAAGGCGTGCTGACCGCCGTCGTCGGCCTGGACGACGTGGTCGTGGTCGCCACCGACGACGCGATCCTGGTCGCCAGCCGCGACAAGGTGCAGGACATCAAGAAGGTGGTCGAGCGGCTGAAGAAGGAAGGCCGTCCGGAAGCAAAGATCCACAGCCGGGTCCATCGTCCCTGGGGCTTCTACCAGTGCCTGCACGAAGGCGAGCGCTTCCAGGTCAAGCGCCTGACCGTCAAGCCGGGCGCCACCCTGTCGCTCCAGAAGCACTATCACCGGGCCGAACACTGGGTCGTCGTCAACGGCACCGCCCTGGTGACTCGCGACGCCGATCAGGTGCTGCTGCGCGAGAACGAGTCGATCTACATCCCGCTCGGCGCCGTCCACCGCCTGGAGAACCCCGGCAAGGTGACGCTGAACCTGATCGAGGTCCAGTCCGGCTCATACCTGGGCGAGGACGACATCGTTCGCCTGACCGACACCTACGGCAGGGCGTAATCGGAAAGTAAGGGCCGGAAGCCATGGTTTTCGGCCCTTATCTTCAATCCGCTCCCTTATGGATCGGATCGACCCAGGCGACGGTCTCCGGCTGCTCGACCATGGGGATGTCCAGGTTGACGACCACCGCTTCCTGATCGCTCCGCACCAGCACGCATTCCAGCGCCTCGTCGGCGCTGGCGTTGATTTCCTGGTGCGGGACGAAGGGCGGGACATAGATGAAGTCGCCGGGTCCCGCCTCGGCGGTGAACTCCAGCGCTTCGCCCCAGCGCATCCGGGCAAGGCCGCGCACCACGTAGATCACGCTTTCCAGCTCGCCATGATGGTGAGCGCCCGTCTTCGCGTCCGGATGGATCGTGACCGTGCCGGCCCATAGCTTCTGCGCGCCGACACGCGCGTAGTTGATCGCCGCCGCCCGGTTCATGCCGGGCGTCTGCGGCGTGTTGGTGTCGAGCTGATCGACGCGCACAACACGTACGCCATGCTCGCGCCAGTCCGGCTTTTCCTCGGACATGCTGTCCACTCCTTCTCAGCCCGCGTAGACGTCCCGGTAAAGGCTGACGATCTCCTCCTCCGTCGGCACGCGCGGATTGTTGGCCGGTGAGCCCGATCCAAGCGCCTGCTGCGCCATCAGCGGCAGGAGCGACATGAAACGCCGCTCTTCGATGCCATAGTCCCTCGGCGTCGGCACCTTCAGGTCGGAGTTCAGATCGCCCAGCGCTTCCAGCAGCGCCATCCCCGCCGCCTCGTCATCGGCATCGTGCGGGCATACGCCCATGGCGCGGGCGCAGTCGGCATAGCGCCGCCCCGATTTCGGCAGCGAGAAGGCGGTCACCGCCGGCAGCAGCATCGCGTTGGACAGGCCGTGGGGCACATGGAAATGGGCGCCGATCGGCCGGCTCATGCCATGGACCAGGGCCACCGACGCGTTGCTGAAGGCGATGCCGGCCTGGTTGGCCGCCAGCATCATCTGCTCCCGCGCCTGCCGGTTGGCCGGCTCGAAGCAGGCATTGCGCAGGTAGCCGCCCACCCGCGCCATGGCGGCAAGCGCCATCGAGTCCGAGAACGGGTTGGCCTTGCGGCTGACATAGGCCTCGATCGCGTGGGTCAGCGTGTCGATCCCGGTGTCGGCGGTCAGCCGGAAAGGGCAGCTCAGCGTCAGCTCGAAATCGACGATGGCGGCCTGCGGGATCACGCCGTTGCCGGCGATCAGCATCTTCTCGTCCGTCTCGGTGTCGGTGATGACGGTGAACTTCGTCACCTCCGACCCCGTCCCCGCCGTGGTCGGGATCGCAAGCAGCGGCATGCTCATGTTCGGGATGACGTTAGGGACCTTGTAATCGCGCATCTTCCCTGGATTGGCCGCCATCACGCCCATCGCCTTGGCGGTGTCGATAGGGGAACCTCCGCCTAGCGCTATCATGCCGTCGAAGCCGCCCTCGGCCAGGATCTTCGCTCCGGCATAGACCACGTCGGTCGTCGGGTCCGGCACCGTGTCGGCGAAAACCTCGAACGGGATGCCAGCCTTTTCTAGCAGGTCGGTCAGCTTGGACACCGATCCGCTGTCACGCATATAGGGATCTGTCACGATTAGCGGCCGCCCGACGCCCAGCCGGCCCAGCGTCTCGGCGACCTGAGCGATGGAGCCGCCGCCGATCAGCATCAGCTTGGGCATCGCGATTGTGGCGATCATGGTTATTGTTTCCTCCCGCAACTGTCTGTGACCCGATCTTGTACGCCGGGTGCATGCCGGGGCAAGCCCCGAAGTCCGGCGGCCATCAGATCATCGGCAGTCCCTGCCGGCAAGCTCAGGCCGCAATCGCCCCTTGGGCGACATAGTAGTAGATCGAGAGGAAGTGGCACGTGCTGCCGGCCAGCACGAAGAGATGCCAGACCGCATGGTTGAACGGCATGCTCTCCCACACGAAAAAGGCGACGCCGCCGGTATAAGCCAGCCCGCCCAGCGCCAGCAGCAGAAGCCCCGCCGTCTCCATGTTCGCGACGATCGGCCCGATGGCCAGCACTCCGACCCAGCCGGTCGCTAGGTACAGCATCAGCGAAAGGCGAGCGTACCGGTTGGTATGGAAGATCTTGAAGACGACGCCGAAGGCGGCGATGCTCCAGACCACGGCGAACAGCGTCCAGCCCCAGGCGCCGTCCAGCACCAGCAGGCAGTAGGGCGTGTAGGTGCCGGCGATCAGCAGGAAGATCGCGGCATGGTCGCAGGTCTTGAAGATCAGCTTGGTCGGCTTGTGCCGGATCGCGTGATACAGGGTCGAGGCCAGATACAGCAGTACCAGCGTGGCGCCATAAAGGGTGAGGCTTATCGTAACCCTGACGTCGTCGCCGACGACTGCCAACCCCATCAGCGCCACCAGTCCCAGGACCGCCAGCACCGCGCCGATCCCATGGGTCACGGTATTCGCCAGCTCTTCCAGCCAGGTGTATTCCTGATCCTTGGCCTGATCCTCGGCAAGCGGGTCGGAGACGGTCGTGCCTTCGGCAAGGTGAACGGACATGGAACCCCTCTGAGCCGGAACGGAATGCCCACGTATCTGACAACAGAATTAGAGCATGAAGGTGACGATACGACTGTGATGCGAATGACAAGGGGATGACGATTCCGGATGCCGGGAAACCATGTTCCCCCTGTAACCTTTTGAAATCCGACGCTATGTTTGACCCACGCGATGAAATCGCGCCAAGAATCAAGGGAGCGGATGGGAAACGATGAAAAGCTTGCTTCACGCCTTGTCCATCACGGTCTGTACCGTCACCGCCGCCATGACCAGCGGCGCTGCCGTCGGTACCGCCCAGGCCCAGAGCTTCCAGCCCGCCATCGTCTTCGACATGGGCGGCAAGTTCGACAAGTCCTTCAATGAAGCGGCCTATGCCGGTGCCGAGCGCTTCAAGAAGGAAAGCGGGATCGAGTACCGCGAGTTCGAAGTCACCCAGGAAGCCCAGCGCGAGCAGGCGCTCCGCACCATGGCAAGGCGCGGCGCCAACGTCGTCGTCGGCGTCGGCTTCGCCCAGGCGAGCGCCATGGAAAAGGTCTCGCAGGAATTCGCCGACACCAAGTTCTGCATCATCGACAGCGTCGTGGAACGGCCCAACGTCCAGTCCATCACCTTCAAGGAGCACGAAGGATCGTTCCTGGTCGGCATGATGGCGGCGCTGGCGTCCAAAACAGGCAAGGTCGGCTTCGTCGGCGGCATGGACATCCCGCTGATCCGCAACTTCGCGACCGGCTACCAGCAGGGCGTCAAGCACGCCAATTCTCAGGCCGAAATCTTCCAGAACATGACCGGCACGACGCCGGCCGCATGGCGCGACCCGACCCGTGGCGGAGAGTTGGCGAAGAGCCAGATGGACCGGGGCGCCGATGTGATCTACGCGGCGGCCGGCGGTACCGGCATCGGCGTCCTCCAGGCGGTGGCCGACGCCAAGAAGCTGTCGATCGGCGTCGACAGCAACCAGAACCACCTGCATCCCGGCTCCGTCCTGACCTCCATGATCAAGCGGGTCGACGTCGCGGTCTACAACTGCATGAAGTCGGCCAAGGAAGGTTCGTGGCAGGCCGGCTCCCGCGTCCTCGGCCTCAAGGAAGACGGCGTCGGCTACTCGCTGGACGACGACAACAAGTCGCTGGTCACCGACGACATGAAGCGACAAGTCGAAGCCGCCAAGGCCAAGATCGTCGCGGGCGAACTCCAGGTCCAGGCTTATAAGCAGTAAACTGGCAGACAGTAAACCGGGAGCGGGCGGAATGACCGACAGCATCGTGCGCGGCGGCTTCGACACCGAGCCGACCGTGAATCGTCCACCCGCCCTCAGGCTGACCGGCGTCAACAAGTGGTTCGGTGCCAACCACGCCAACAAGGATGTCTCCCTGACCGTCCGCAAGGGCAGCATCCATGGCGTGATCGGCGAGAACGGCGCCGGCAAATCGACGATCATGAGCATCGTCTACGGCTATCTGCGCGCCGATGGCGGCGATGTGGAAGTCGATGGCCGGATCACCGATATCCGGTCGCCGCGCGACGCCATCGCCGCCGGCATCGGCATGGTACACCAGCACTTCATGCTGGTGGACACCTTCACCGTCGTCGAAAACGTCCTGCTCGGGGCGGAGGGCGGCGCCACCCTGGCCCCAGGCCTCGGCCGTGCCCGCAAGGAGTTGGAACGGCTGGAGCATGAATACGCGCTGGACGTAGACGTGGACGCCATCGTCGGCGACCTGCCCGTCGGCCTTCAGCAGCGCGTCGAAATCCTCAAGGCGCTCTATCGCGGCGCCGATATCCTGATCCTGGACGAGCCGACCGGCGTCCTGACCCCGCAGGAGGCCGACCACCTGTTCCGCATCCTCCGGGCGTTGCGCGACCAGGGCAAGACGATCATCATCATCACCCACAAGCTGCGCGAGATCATGGACCTGACCGATACGGTCACCGTGATGCGCAGGGGCGAAGTGGTCGCCAACGTGGAGACGGCCTCCACCAGCCGCGAACAGCTCGCCGAACTGATGGTCGGTCGCAAGGTGCTGCTGCGGGTGGACAAGAAGCCGGCGGAGCCGGGCGCCGTCGTGCTCGACGTGCGGGCGCTGAAGGTCGTGGACCCCACCGGCGTCCTGCGCGTCAAGGAAGTCAGCCTGAACGTCCGGGAGGGAGAGATCGTCGGCATCGCCGGCGTTTCCGGCAACGGCCAGTCGGAACTGCTGGAAGCGCTGGCCGGCATCCTTCCCATCGCCGGCGGATCGGTCCGCGTCCATGGCGAGAAGATCAGCGGCAGGTCGATCTACAACCCGCGCGACCTGCGCCGCGCCGGCATCGCCCATGTTCCGGAAGACCGCCAGAAGGTCGGCCTCGTCACCTCCTTCTCCGCCAGCGAGTGCGCGGTATTGGGATACCAGGACGACTCCCGCTACAACGGCCGCATCCTGATGGACCACGGCGCGATGCTCGACCGCTGCCGTGCCCAGATGAAGAGCTACGACGTGCGCCCGCCCCTGCCGGACCTGCCGGCAGCCAACTTCTCCGGCGGCAACCAGCAGAAGATCGTGCTGGCCCGCGAGATCGAGCGGAACCCCGACGTCCTGCTGATCGGCCAGCCGACGCGCGGCGTCGATATCGGCGCCATCGAGTTCATCCACCGCCGCCTCGTGGCGCTGCGCGACGCCGGCAAGGCGATCCTGCTGGTGTCGGTTGAGCTGGACGAGATCCTGGCGCTGAGCGACCGCATCCTCGTCATGTTCGACGGCCACCTCGTCGGCGAGATCCCCGCCGGTCAGGCGACCGAGCGCCGGTTGGGCCTGATGATGGCCGGGATTTCGGAAGAGGCGGCGGAGTAAGGCGGCGGGCGCCTCACTCGATTTCGGCTCCTATCCCCGGCGCCGGCAGATCTCATCCGTCGTGCGATCCGGCAACTCGTACTTCGTCACGCCGAAGTTGGCGACCAGCGCCAGATGCTCCGGAGTGCCCAGGAATTCCTTCAGGTGCTTGTTGAAGACGGCCAGCAGGTCGGCATCCTGAAAGCGGAAGCCGGGCGCGCCGTAATGGACTTGCTCGACCCCGGCGGCGTTTGTCCGGCCGTCGAACGGCTTGGCCCGCTCCAGCTTGCGGGGATAGCGTTCGACCAGGGCATCCACCGCCTTGGCGGTCGCGGCATAGGCATCGATCCGGCCGGCTCTCAGGCTGCGGGCCGCCAGCGCCGCATTGGGGAACAGCACTATCTGCTCGTCGCTGATACCCGTTGCGCGGGCGAACCTGTGCTCGATCGTTCCGGCGACGACGCCCAGCCGGATCGAACGGTCGCGCGCGACATCGCCATAGGCGTGGAGGTTCCGGGGGTTTCCGGCCTGGACGGCGAAGCCCCGCCCCAACTGGTTGACCGCCCGGTAGGTCGGCTCGGAGAATGCGATCTGCCGGCAGCGGTCGGGCAGGATATACATTCCGGTCGCGATGACGTCGAAGCGCCCGGCCTTGAGATCGTGGATCAGCAAGCCGAACTCGCTTTCGATCGCCACGACAGTGCGGACGCCCATGCGTTCGAACACCTTGCGGGCGACTTCCGGACCCTCGCCGGTGACGCGGCCGCCCGGAGCGGGGATTGCGTAGGGCGCTTCGGCGGCATAGCCGATCCGCACCGTACCCGTCCTGAGTATCCGCTGAAGCGCCGTTTCAGGCGCCGCGGCGCGCGCTTCGAAAGCCGTGAGTGCATATAGCACCAGCGGGACCGCCAGCAAGAGGAACAGTCCCCTCATACCCGTCAGCAGGATAATGCCGGATCTCAAGAGATCCTTGACCCGGCGTCGTCTCTTCATGATTAACTTCCTGCAATTTTAAGATGCCTAAGCCTGGAAACATATGCCTGGAGACGATATTGGAAAGACCAATCAGGCCTTTGTTGCCTCACGTGCCATGGTATTCCGGTGAATGATGCGAAACAGACTTGGCTACCTGTTGCTTGCGGCAGCGCTCCCGATCGTCATCTTCGCCGCCGTCATGGTCGTCCTGTTCGACCGGCAGCAGACGCGATCATGGGAAGCGGTCGTACGCCAGACCGCCGAAACGGCACTGAACACGGTGGACGAGCGGATCACGACGGTGAGGATCGCGTTGGAAACGCTGATCGTCACCGGCTTGCCGGTCGTCGAGTGGCGGGAAGAGTTCGCCGGACAAGCGGACCGCATCCTGGATCAGCGCCCGGAATGGATGGCGCTGCAACTCACGTGGCGCGGCGACCGGATCGTCCGGACGCGGCAGGACTACCGGATTCCGGCATCGATCGACGAACTGACCGACGAGGTCTTCCGGTTTGGCGAATTCCGCGTCAGCGGGATACTGGCCAATCCGTCGTTCGGGCATGAACCCGTGGTCGCCGTCAGCGTGCCGGTTCAGGGGCCTTTTGGGGTCGACCATGTCCTGACCGCCTATGTCAGCGCCTGGGCGATCAACCGGGCGTTGCGCGACCAGGGAATGACGCCGGGCTGGCGCATCGCCGTGCTGGATACGGAAAACCGGCTGATCGCGCGCACGCTGTCGGACGACCCCTATGATCCGGGTATCGGAGGGGAGCCGGACCGGACCCTGCTGGACGGGCTGCGCAGCGGACAGTCCCATTTCTTCGCGACGAATTCGAAGAACGAGAACCTCTTCGTATCGTCGGCCGTTTCCACCATGACGGGATGGACCGTCACCCTGGGGATGCCCGGCGATCTGGTCGAGTTGCCGGCGAAGCGGACGCTGGCGGCGGTTACCGGCGGCGGCACCCTGGCGGTCGCCATCGCGCTGAGTATCGGCTGGCTGCTGGCGCGCACGCTGATGAAACGTCAGACAGCCGAACGGCGGCTGCTGCAATTGGAACTGTCCCAGGCCGCGCGCGAACGGACCGCCGCGATCCTGGAGAGCACCACCGACGGCGTCTTCGAAATGGATCAGGACTGGCGGATCGTCTTCATCAATCAGCGTGCCCGGACGCTGATCGCCGGAGGCGCCGACGTATCGGGCCGCATCCTTTGGGACGTGCTTCCCGAAGCCATCGGCACGACTTTCTGGGGCCACTACCACCGTGTCGCGACGGAGCGGGTCACGGCCGAGTTCGAGGACTTCTACCCCGCCCTGAACGCATGGTTCTACGTCCGGGCGTTTCCATCCGCTGATGGGGGCCTCGCGGTCTATTTCCAGGATGTCACCGAGCGGCGTCAGGCGCGCGACGCCCTGGCGGAAAGCGAATCGCGCTACCGCTTCCTTGCGGAAAGCGTCCCGGAGATCGTCTGGACGTCGAAGCCGGACGGCACGCTGGACTACGCCAACGCCCGGCTCGCCGCGTATGTCGCCAAACCTCCCGCCGATTCCGCCCGAAAAAGCGGCATCGCGCAGGACTGGAACATCAACTGGAAAGAGGTGGTCCATCCGGAAGACACGCGGGCCACCCTCAACGCCTGGCGCAAGGCCCTGGGCTGCAACACCCCGTTCGAATGTAAACTCCGGATGCGGCGCGCCGATGGAATGTATCGTTGGCATCTGGCGAGAGGTGTGCCGATGCTGGACGAGACGGGGCAGGTCGTGAAGTGGTTCGGGACCACGACCGATATCCACGACCAGATACTCTACCAGGAAACATTGCAGGCGGCACGAGACGACGCGGATCGGGCGCGGCGCGTCGCGGAACAGGCCGATCTGGCGAAAAGCAGGTTCCTGGCCGCCGCCAGCCACGACCTGCGCCAGCCGATGCAGTCGCTCTTCCTGTTCGCGGACGGGCTGGAGCAGCACATAAACGATCCTGGGGGAGGAGAGAAGCTGCTGCACCTGCGGCGCGGCCTGGACGCCCTGAAGCAGTTGCTCGACGCTCTGCTGGACATATCGAAGCTTGACGCCGAGGCGGTGACGCCCACGGTCGAGGATTTTCCATTGAGCCAGCTGTTCGACCAGATCGAAGCCGCCTATGGCCGGGTGGCGGCGGCCAAGGGGCTGGCGTTCTCGATCCATCACGACGGCTTGGCGGTACGGACCGACCGGACCCTGCTGGGCCGGATCGTCGGCAACCTGATCGAGAATGCGATCCAGTACACCGCCACGGGCGCCGTCCGGGTCGAATGCCGAAGGGCCGGCGACGGCCGGGTCAGGATCGACGTGCAGGACACCGGCATCGGCATCCCGCCCGAGCAGATGGACGACATCTGGCGGGAGTTCCATCAGGTCGGCAATCCGGAGCGCGACCGCAACAAGGGCTTAGGCCTGGGTCTCGCCATCGTCCAGCGCCTGGCCAGACTGCTCGGCTGCCACGTCGAGGTACTGTCGGCGCTGGGGCGGGGCTCGATCTTCAGCATCGAGGTCCCGGCCGGGACCGCCGTGGCTGCCGTGGCTGTCCCGGAGCCGACTCCAGACTTGCAGCCGGCTCTCAGCCCCATCGGCGGCCGCTACGCCGTGCTGGTCGATGACGACGCCATCGTCCTGCTGGGGTTGCAGAGCATCCTGCGCGACTGGGGATACGACGTCCTGGCGGCGGGATCGACCGATCAGGCCCTGGACCGCCTGCGGGCAAAGGGACACCGCAAGCCCGACATCATCGTCGCGGATTATCGCCTGCGCGGCGGCCGGGTCGGCACAGAGGCGATCGTCAGGATACGCGAGCTGTTCGACAGCAACATCCCCGGCGTCATCCTGACGGGAGAGACCGGGCCGGAATGCGCCGTGGATGCTGCGGCTCACGGCTTCAGCATAGCCCACAAGCCGATCACCTCGCGCCAGCTCAGCGTGGCGGTGGAAAAGCTGCTGGCGGAGGCGTCGGACTGAGCGGCTTGTCCTGGACGCCCGGCGCTACTGGACGCGCCGGATGCGTCCCTCGACTGCCGGGGCTACCGGCCCCGTCGTCCTGATGTATTCCGCCAGCACGATTTCCAGGTTGGGGCCGTAGTCGTAGGCGTTCTTCGCCTTGGCGAACAGGCTGTAGCCGTCGCCGCCGGCGCGGACGAAGTTGTTGGTCACCCCTTTGTACGTGGCGGAAGGATCGACCGGGCGGAAGGCGCCGCCGGCATCGCGGACCTCGGCCGACGCGATCCGCGCCCCTTCCGGCTTCGCCGGATCGAAGGCGTAGCGCAATCCCGCCACCTGGGGGAACCGCCCGGTTCCCGATGTGGTCTTGTCGTGGGCGCGGCTGACGCCGCTTTCCAGGCTCGCCAGCAGGTCGGCGCCCGTCACGTCGAAGGTCGCGAGGGTATTGGAGAAGGGCAGCACCTCGATCACGTTGCCCATGCTTACCTGCCCCGCCGGAATGCCGGACCGGATGCCGCCGCCGTTCTGGATCGCGATCTGCGTCCCCTGCCCTTTCGTCGCCCACAGCATGGCGTCGGCGATCAGGTTGCCAAGATTGCATTCCCCGAAGCGGCAGGCGTCGCTGGTCCCGACCAGTTCGACCTTGGCCTCCCCGACCGGCTGGCGGCGAAGCTGCGCCAGCGGCACGTTGAGCTGGGACACCTTGTCGGCGACGGCGGCGTCCAGGGCGACATCGTTGGACAAGGCTACCGGCTTGCCGTCCCACGCCGTCACGACGCCGGCGGCATCGAAGGTGACGTCCAGCAATCCCAGATGGGTCCCGTAGGAACCGGCCTGGACGACCAGCGCCGGAGCGCCGGACGGCGTCTTGACGACGGTCGGGTACGGGCCGGCGGCCTTGTCGTTGCCGGTCTCCAGGAAGGTATGGCTGTGGCCGCCGACATAGACATCGACGCCATCGATTTGGGTGGCCAGCGCCTTGTCTTCCGAATAGCCGATATGGGTCAATGCCACGATCTTATCGACATCGCGCGCCTTCAGCGCCGCGACCGCGCGGGTCAGCGCCTGCGCCTCGTTGCGGAAGGCGACAGTGGGGCCGGGGCTGGACGTGGTCGGCGTGTCGGCGGTGGTCAATCCGACGATGCCGATCCGCTGGCCGTTCTTCACGACGATGGTATAGGGCTTGTAGCGGTCCTTCAGGCTTGGTTCGCGCGACGTGTCGGTATTGGCGCTCAGCACCGGCCAGGACACGGCATCCAGGTAGGGGCGAAGTCCGGCGGGACCGTCGTCGAACTCATGGTTGCCAAGGGTCTGCGCATCGGGGTTCAGCATTCCCAGTACGGTCTGGACGGCGCCGTGCTTGTACTGGGTATAGAACAGCGTGCCCTGGAACTGGTCGCCGGCATCCAGGAACAGCGCGTTGTCGCCGCGCAGTTCCTTCAGCTTGGTCTGGAGCCGCGCAGCACCGCCGATGCACTTCTTCTCGGCCTGGTCCTTGGGCGTGCAGAATCCGCCGGTCGCCGTGATCTGGTCGTAGCGGGCATGCACGTCGTTCACGTGGAGGATGCGGAGCTGGTAATCCGCGCCGGCCGCACCGGCGGCGGTCGCGGTGAACGTGCCCAGAAAAGCGGCGATCGCCGACCCGAGCAAAACTGTCTTCAACGCCATTATCCTTCGTCCCCCAATGCAGTGCCGGCTGATTATCGATTTGTGCCCGAGCAAGCGACCGGACGGCAAGAACATCTCGCGAAGGAAGGGGGACGCAAGGGAGAGGACTCGGGCAGTTCGGGCAACATCCGCTCTATTGAAGCTAAACTACTGTCGCGTATGATTTTTCCACTCCATGGCAGAAAATCGTTTTAAGTGGTGGAAAAGTCATTTATGTCATATGGTTAGCCAGAAAATTCCTGGAAATACCAGCGGGATGCCGGCATGCTGGCCCTTTCAGCCAAATCATTGATCGGATAAACTTTTCCACTTCTGGGACGACGCCTCATCGATAGAGTGTAAAAATGATCGAAATCAATGAGTTGAGCAATGATCAGCGGCGTCACCTTATAGACACACAGCAAATCTTCGAAGCATACGAGGCAAAGGAGCGGCAGGCGAAGACACACTATGCCGGGAGCATGAGATGGGCCGAACGAAATGGCAGCGAGTACCTGCTGCGAAAGCGCGGCAAGGTGGAGCGCAGCCTTGGGCAGCGCTCACAGGAGA
>DASQKT010000170.1:0-3863 GCA_035630415.1 Skermanella sp. | reverse complement strand
CGGTCATCACGCCGCGTAATTCGGCCAGACCGCGCAGCCGCCCGATGGCCGGGTAGCCGGGATGAGTTGCCTTACCCACGTCGTCTAACAGTTCGTGGCCGTGATCGGGCCGGAACGGAATGCGCCAGTTGGTATTTCCGGTGTCATGACGGCGCTTCTGTTCTTCCAGCAGGGTCGTCACGACCGAGACCATGTCTACGTCGCCGCCGAGGTGGTCGGCTTCCATGAAGGAGCCGTCCGGCTCCTTCGAGACGTTGCGCAGATGGGCGAACTTGATGTGGCCGGCGAAGCGCTTGGCCAGGGCCGGCACATCGTTATCGACGCCGGCGCCGAGCGATCCGGTGCAGAAGGTCAGGCCGTTAGCTTCCGACGGGACCGCATCGATGATGAAGTCCAGGTCGTCGGCGCTGCCGACGATGCGCGGCAGGCCCAGCAGCGGGCGCGGCGGGTCGTCGGGGTGGATGCACATTGCGATACCGGACTCTTCGGCGGTCGGGATCACTTCGCGCAGGAAACGGGCGAGGTTTTCACGCAGCGTCTCGCGCGTCATGCCCTTGTAGCGGTCGAGCATCCGGCGGAGACCGGGGGCGTCGTAGCGGTCGAAGGCGCCGGGCAGACCCGCCATGATGTTGGAGAGAAGCTGGCGCTTGTCGTCCTCGGACGCCTTGTCGAACCAGGCCTTGGCGCGGGCGATCACGGCGGGGTCGTGCTCGTCCTCCGCACCCGGCCGCTCCAGCATGAAGCAGTCGAAGGCGGCGTATTCATGGGCGTTGAAGCGGAGCGCGCGGGCGCCGCCGGGGAGCGGGTGCGCCAGTTCGGTGCGGGTCCAGTCGAGCACCGGCATGAAGTTGTAGCAGACGGTGGTGACGCCGCAGGCGGCAAGGTTGCGGAGCGACTGGCGGTAATTGTCGAACAGCGGCTCCAGGTCGCCCTCGCCGAGCTTGATCGGTTCGGAGATGGGCAGGCTTTCGACCACGCTCCAGCGCAGGCCCAGCGACGGGTCGGCGGAGATCAGGGCTTTGCGTTCCTCGATCTCTTCGACCGACCAGACGATGCCGTAGGGAATTTGATGCAGGGCGGTGACGATGCCGGTGGCTCCGGCCTGCCGGATGTGGGGCAGGCGGACGGCATCTTCCGGGCCGAACCAGCGCCAGGTCTGTTCCATGGTTTCAACTCACCGGTTTATGGATTCAAGTGCGTCGCGGGCGCCTGTCGCCTTCAGGCGATCCAGGGCTTCGGTGACGGCGGTGACGAAAGCGGGGTTGTTGGGCAGATCGTCGCCGAAGACTTCGCGGACGCCGAGCAGGGATGCGGCATCCGGCAGCGTCTTCAGGCGGTCGGCCAGGGGATCGCGGACGTCGATGGCTTCGCCCTGTTCATCGACGCCGCCGACATAGCGCATCCAGGCGGCGACGCCGAGGGCGAGGCGGTCGAAGGGCTGGCCGGCGGCCAGCCGGTCGCGGATGGTACCGAGCAGGCGTTGCGGCAGCTTCTGCGAGCCGTCCATGGCGATCTGCCATGTCCGGTGCTTGAGCGCGGGGTTGGCGAAGCGTTCCAGCAGGGCCGATTTGTAGCGGGTCAGGTCGGCGCCGGGCGGCACGTCCAGGGTAGGCGTCACCTCCTCGTCCATCAGCGCCTTGACGAAGCCGACGAAGACGGGATCGGCCATGGCGTCGGAGACGGTCTGGTGACCGGCGAGATAGCCGAGATAGGCGATGCAGGAGTGGCTGCCGTTGAGCAGGCGCAGCTTCATCAGTTCGTAGGGGCGGACGTCGCTTACCAGTTCGGCGCCTTCCAGCTCCCAGGCGGGGCGGCCGGCGGGGAAGTTGTCCTCGATCACCCATTGGCTGAACGGCTCGGTCATGACCGGCCACGCATCGGTGACGCCCAATGCCTTCGCCACGGTCTCGCGGTCCTCGTCGGTGGTGGCGGGGACGATGCGGTCCACCATGCTGCTGGGGCAGGCGACGGTGTCGGCAATCCACTGGCCAAGGGCAGGATCGCGCAAGGTCGCGAACTGGCGGAGGATGCCGGCGGTGACGTGGCCGTTGTCCGGCAGGTTATCGCAGGACAATACCGTGAAGGGAGCGGTGCCCGCCTTGCGGCGGCGGTCGAGCGCTTCGACCAGGAAGCCGGCGAGGGTCTGGGGCTGGCCGGGGTTCTCAAGGTCGTGCTTGATGCCGGGATGGTCGCGGTTCAGCGCGCCGGTCGCGGGTTCGTGGCAGTAGCCCTTTTCCGTGACGGTGATCGTGACGATGCGGGTAGCGGGGCGGGTGAGGCGGTCCAGCACGGCGGCCGGGTCTTCCGGGGCCACCAGCGTTTCGGTGATCGAGCCGACGACGCGGAGCCGGTCGCCCGATGCATCGCGGACGGCCACGGTGTAGAGGCAATCTTGCGGGGCTAGGGCGTCGCGGGTGTCGGGGCTGCGCAGCGAAACGCCGCAGATGCCCCAGGGGCCGGGGGCTCGGTTGAGGCTGTCGTCGGTATAGACGGCCTGATGGGCGCGATGGAACGCGCCGAGGCCGATATGGACGATGCCGGTTTCAAAACCGGAACCGCGCGGCTTCGCGATGGTCGGGGCCAGCGCCGATAGCGTTCCCGCGTTCAGGCGCTGGCCGGTGGTCGTGGTGGATGCCACGGCGTTTCCTCCCCTTGTCCCTTTGACCTTGGGTTCCCCTTGACCTTGGGAACTTGGCCCGCTTCGCGGTGCCTTCTTGCTCGTTGACTGGTATGGTAGTATGTAAGAGTGGGCTTGGCAAGAGTTGTTGCGCTGGGTAGCTCCTTAGGAGCAATAAAGTTAAATTGGGTAGGAAACGTGCGGGGGAGGCCGGTGATGCTCGACAGGATTGAGGTCAATTCGCACGAACCCGTGGCGCGTCGCGTCTTCCGGGAGTTGCGCAACGCCATCGTCACGATGAGGGTCCGCCCCGGACAGGGGCTGTCGGAGCAGGAGATCGCCACTAGGCTCGGCGTCAGCCGTCAGCCGGTGCGGGAAGCCTTCATCAAGCTGAGCGAGGCCGGACTGCTGACGATCCGCCCGCAGCGCGGCACCTTCATCGTCAAGATCTCGATGAAGCAGGTGTTCGATGCCCGTTTCGTCCGGGAAGCGGTCGAACTGGCGGTCGTTCGCCGCGCCTGCACCGAGATGACGGCGTCGGGGATGGCGGCGCTGCGCACCAATCTGGACGCTCAGCGCAAAGCCGCCATCGACCTGGACCCCGTCCGCTTCATGGAGCTTGACGAGAGCTTCCACCGCGACATCGCCCTGGGTATCGGCTGCGAATACGCATGGCGGGTGGTCGAGGAAACCAAGGCGCAGATGGACCGGGTGCGCTACCTGAGCATCCCGCACGCGACCCCAGTGGAGCGGCTGATCGGTCAGCATCAGGCCGTGGTGGACGCAATTGCGGCGCGGGATGCCGACGCGGCGGAAGCGGCGATGCGCCGGCATCTGCGGGAGATCCTGACATCCCTGCCGGAACTGGCGGAGCAGTTCCCAGAGTTCTTCGAGCGAGATCTTGTCCCGGAACGCGATCCGGCCGCGGCGACGGCGCAGTAGCGGCCCCGGTCAATCGCTGGCTCGGTCAATCCCCGGACTTGGTAGTGCGCGCCTTTGCGCGGGCGGCCTTCACCTGTGCCTCGAGGAAACGCACCAATCGCCTGATGCAAGGGTCGTCGATGGGCTCGCTGACGATCAGCGTATGACACCGCCCGCCCTTTTCTATCGTGATGGTGTATTGCCGGTAGTCGGCAGCCCCAGGGGCGGAGTTGCACTCCACCCGCTCGGGCCGTTCGAAGAACCCGCTATCGGTCACCAGACCGTCCAGTTCGCTCGCGTCCTCTCTGGGAAGCTGATCCGCCTC
>DASQKT010000169.1:0-4214 GCA_035630415.1 Skermanella sp. | reverse complement strand
AGATGCCTTGACCCTCGCCGCCGGTCACGATGTCGCCCAGCAGCGGGATGAGGCCCAGCATGCGGTTCAGGCCGTAGACCGGTACGATCGTTCCCTGCAACTCCGCCCGGTCGGCCCCGACGTCAACCAGTCCTTCCATCGTCAGGCCGAGCGCCGAGCCGGAAGTGCGGACGTTTTTGAACCAGATCTTCTTCAGCGCTTCTTCCCAGCGGAACTCTCCAGTCAGCTTGGCGAAGCTGATGCTTCGGCCTTCCACCAGTTCGGCGAAGCCGGCTGGTGACGCGGCGTTGAGCAGGCGAGCCAGCGCGGGAGCGTTGACCGCCTCGTAGTCGTTCATCTCGATCCGGCCAGCCAGCGCACTGTCGGGCTTGGTCGGGTCGGTGTGGCCGACGATGGTCAGCCGGCCGCCGCGTATGTTGTCGAACAGGTCGAGCGCATGCAGCAGGGCGCCGGCGTCGCTGGTCTCCAGAACCAGACGCCGCGCCTTGCCGTCAGGGCCGTAGCGCAGCACCATGGGAGCGTTGGCATCGCCCACCTTGCCCTCCACCTGCGCCGAGGTCCAGTCCAGCCGGTCACGCTTCAGGTCCGCCTGGACGTCGCGCAATATGCGGCCATCGCCCAGGATGACGCGGCCGAGCTTGGCGGTGACTTCCAGCGGCGGCTTTTCCTCGGGTTTCGCACGCTCGGTGCCGTCGCGGCCCGGTCCCTTGTCGTCCTTCATCAGCGTGCGGGCGTCCAGGCTGCGTCCGGATACCTGAAGCTTCCAGCCGCCTCCTGCCATCGGAACGGCAGTGCCGGTGGCCCGTGTCTCGCCGAGCGACAGGTCGGATACGCTGGCGCTGGCGACCGTGTCGCCGCCGCCCGCAAGTTCGACCGCGCCGGCCGCCTTCAGTCCCGCCGTGTCGATCGTGATACCGGACAGGCGGAGCGCGTCGCCCCTGTTGAGCTCCAACGTGCCCTTCAGCGTGCCGGGCAGCCCCGGAGCCTTGGTCCAGCCCAGCGGCTCGACCGCCATGGCGGCCTCCCGCAAATCGAAGGTCGCGGCAAGACGGCCCTGGCCAGGCTTGGCGACGGTGTAGACCGCGTCCATCTGGACGGGACCCGACAGGTGCGGCTTGGTCGGAAAGCCCAGCCGCTCGCGGTCGCCGTCGCCGACCTCGCCGCGCGCGGTGATCCGGGTCAGGATGTCGGCCTTGCTGGAGAACGCCTCCATCCAGCTTATCTCGGCAGGAATGCCGTTGACCCGAGCCTTGCCGGTTATCGTCAGCTTCTGCGGGTCCAGCGTCAGGTCGGCATCGCCCTTGGTGACCGGCAGGCGTGGGATCAGGCCGCTGATCGAGACGTCGGAAACCTTGCCCTTGGCCCCGAACAACACGTCGTCGATCGTCAGCTTGTTTTCCAGCGGGAACTTGAAGGTCAGGCGGGCGCTGGCCGAACCGCCGACGGCGGACGGCTTCAACCCCAGCTTGTCGGGGAAGCCGAGCGGCTTGTGGTTCAGCACCTCCAGCGCCGTCCTCAGCGGACCGGACAGGGGGGCGGCGATGTCGATGAACTGATCCTTCTTGTCCAGACCGGTGATGACGACCTTCGACGGCCCAACCGCCATGTCCAGAAGCTTCCCGCCATCGGCATCGACAGTCAGCGTCGTGGCGGAGATACGGACCGTTCCGTCCACTCCCGTCACCTGCGGCAGTTCCTTGAAGTACTTGATCGCCACTCCCTTGACGCGGATATCGGTATCCAGCGACGTGAGGACGGAGTGTTCCGGACTGTTCAGGTCGATCAGGGCCTGGAATTTGGCGGCGGCCTGATGGGCGTTGCCGGCGGACAGGTTGGCGGTGATCCA
Organism: Skermanella sp.; assembly: GCA_035630415.1. GTDB lineage: Bacteria > Pseudomonadota > Alphaproteobacteria > Azospirillales > Azospirillaceae > Skermanella. Next base: position 2,368 of record DASQKT010000169.1, on the reverse strand, counting down.
GTTCCGGGCGTTCCGCCCGACGCCCTGCGGCCAGTAGCGGTTCAAGTCGTCGATCGGCACGTTCTCGGCCCCGGCTTCGCCGGTGACCTCCAGCTTGCGGGCGCCCAGGTCCACCGCCGCCGCCTTCAGCGATACCTTGGGTCCTCCCAGATCCACCTTGAAGTCGTCGATGGTGACGCGCTGATTCAGGCCGCTGAACGAGCCGGCAAGCTCGACCGACTCCAGTTTCAGCGGTTCCGCATAGAATTCCGGAAGCGTCAGGATGCCGTTCTTGCCGGAAACCTCCACTGTGGCGTCGATCAGCGTGAAGCTGCGGTCGAGCCGGACCTTGGCCGATCCGCCGAGCACCATGCCCAGGGCCGCCAGCCGGCGCAGTTCCGGCGCCCGGTCCGCCAGTTCGGCCGGGGCGATATTGTCGAAACGGGTCTCGACCAAGGTGATGCCGTCGCTGCCCCGGAAGATAACATCGGCGCGCAGACGCGTGGTCCGCTTGCCGATCTCCAGGTCCAGCCAAGCATCGCCGCGCAAGCCGCCCTCGTTGCGGCGAAGCGCCAGATCGACGCGGGGAGCCCGCCAGACCTGGTGCGTTACCTGATCGTCCAGTACCAGCCGGGCGCCGTCGACACGCACCTCCGTCAGCCGGGAAAGCGGGCCGGGCTGGCTGCCGGGCGGCAACTGGAGCGCCTTCAGGACTTCCGCCGTCGGGTCGATATCGTCCTGCTCGACCGCCAGCTCTTCCGTCCTGACATCGACGTCGATGCCCTCCGCCGTGCGCTGAAGACGGAGTTCGGGGCGTATGAGCCTCAGCACGGTCGGCTGGACATGGCCGCGCAGAAGTTCCCGCATATCGAAGCTGATGCCCAGCGCCGGCACTGCCGCGATTAGCGCCCCAGTGCGGCCGTGGACCCGGACGTCGCGGGCGCGAATGTCGAAGGCGCGGAAGTTGAAGCTGCCTGGCTCCAGTTCCTGCGCCGAACCGCCCCAGTTCAGTACCGTGTCGCCGATCTCGACCCGGACACCGGTCTCGGCGTCGTTCAAGGTCTGCTCGATCCAGGGCGTCAGGAAATCGACCTTCACGGGACCGGTGGAAAGCCGCCAGAAGAACAGCGCGGCCAGCACGACCAGCCCGATCAGGACGGCGCTGACCGCTTCGATGGCGATCAGGAATGTCAGTCTTCCCGCTTTCCGGATCACGCCGAACAATCCGGTTCGGCCGCGCCAACCAAGGCGGCGGGGAAGGGACGGTTGACCTTCGTGCGATCGGCGCGCAGTCTCATCCACCCTTCAGTCAAGCAGTCAGTGCCGATCGTGTCCACCATCCCCGTTACCGTCCCGTCTTCCCTCATCACGCCGCCCAGGCCGGCCGATCCGGCCGCCGTCCGGGTCGGGCTGGAGCGCTGGGCCGAGCAGGCCGCCCGCTGCCCGGACCAGGAGGCCGCGACCTTCGCGCGGGAATATGTCGAGGACGCGGCAGGCCGGGCGCTGCTGGAAGCTGTGCTCGGCAACTCGCCCTTCCTGACGCAGGCACTGATTTCGGACCTGCCCTTCGCCCGGCGCCTGTTCACCGATGGATACGACGCTACCTTCGATGCGGAGCTGGACGCGATCCGGACCGAACTGGCGGCGGAGCGCGACATGCCCCGCCTGATGGCGCGGCTGCGGGTAGCCAAGCGCCGGGTAGCCCTGCTGACCGCCGTCGCCGACATGGCCGGATCATGGGACCTTGCCCAGGTGACCGGCGCGCTCAGCCGGTTCGCGGAGACATCGCTCCGCCTTGCCTGCGACCATCTGCTGGTCAAGGCTGCCGGGGCTGGTTCGCTCATCCTGCCCGATCCGGAAAATCCTTCCGTCGGGAGCGGTCTCATCATTCTGGCCATGGGTAAGTTCGGGGCGCGCGAGCTCAATTATTCCAGTGATATCGATCTGATCGTCCTATACGACGATCATGTCGTTCAGACCACCCAGCCGGACAACATGGCGCGAACCTTTGTCCGTCTCGCGCGCGATCTGGTCCGCATTATGGAGGAACGGACGCGCGACGGCTATGTCTTCCGTACAGATCTCCGTCTGCGTCCCGATCCGGGGGCGACGCCGCTGGCGGTATCGGTTTCGGCGGCGGAGGGGTACTACGGCAGCCTCGGCCAGAACTGGGAGCGGGCCGCCATGATCAAGGCGCGGGCCGTGGCCGGCGACCTGAATGCTGGCCGCAGCTTCCTGCGCTTCCTGGTGCCGTTCATCTGGCGGCGCAGCCTGGACTTCGCGGCGATCCAGGACATCCACTCGATCAAGCGCCAGATCAACGCCCATCGCGGCTATAAGGCTGTTGCGGTCAATGGTCACAACGTAAAGTTGGGGCGAGGCGGCATCC
>DASQKT010000168.1:0-2308 GCA_035630415.1 Skermanella sp. | reverse complement strand
AAGAATCAGAAGCTTGAGCCGCCCCAACTCGTGGCCCAAGCTTGGGTTCTTCCAAGTTTTGTGTGACCAACCGGAGGTAGAGCCGTTCTCGGAAAGCAGCCCAGAACGAAGCCTGGTTTCTACGAGGCGCGGGATTGCCATATGAGAGACATCCTCCACCATCCCAGGTTCGTGCTTGCACATCTCTCTGCATTCAATTGGCTTTCCTGACACTCTTGAGGTCCTTGAGCAAATCGACCATGGCTTCTGCCGGATCACGCTGCGGGCGCAGCCAACAGCAAAATCAGTTCCCTGCACCGCATGCGGAACGCCCTCGCGGAGGGTTCACGGCTTCTATTGGCGCAGCCTCGGCGACGTCGCCTGCTTCGGCCGCCCAACGCTTCTGCTCGTCCGGATCCGTCGCTTCCGCTGCACCATTCCCGAATGTCCGCGGCGAACCTTCGCCGAGCCACTGCCCGGCGTTGCCCGCCCGCGAGCACGCCAGACGGACCGCTTACGCTCTGTGCATCGGGCAATCGGCCTGGCGCTGGGCGGCAACCCCGGCGCCCGCCATGCCGCCATCCTGGGCGTGCCGATCAGCCGCACGACGCTGCTGCACCGTGTCCGTGCCAGTGATGCCGGGCCGATCCCACCGGTCAGGGTGCTCGGCGTGGATGATTGGGCATGGCGCAAGGGCAATAACTACGGCACGATCCTGTGCGATCTCGAACGCCGGCGGGTAATCGACCTGCTGCCGGACCGCAGTGCCGACACTCTGGCGGCGTGGCTGAAGGAGCATCCCACTGTCTCGGCCATTGTCCGTGACCGCGCCGGCGCCTATGCCGAGGGAGCCGCCCGGGGCGCGCCGGACGCCATCCAGATCGTGGACCGCTGGCATCTGCTGCGCAACGGCAGCGACGCGCTGCGCACGGTCCTCGACCAGCACCACGGCGATCTGCGCACTGCCGCGCGCACCGTCGCCCACCTGCCGGAACTGTCGGCGCCGGAGGAGCCCACCATCCCGGAACCGACCGCCCCGTCCGAACCGGAGCGGCCGATGCGGGCAACGGAGCGGCGGTCGCTCGCGGCGCAGGAACGCCGCAATGCCCGCTTCGCCGAAGCTGCCCGACTGCGCAAGCAGGGTTTGTCGCTGAAAGCGATCGCCCGGACGATCGGCGTCGAACGCAAGACAGTGCGCCGTTGGCTAAGGGCTGGTCATGCCCCGACATGCCGTCACGCCGATCGCGGCACCAGCATCCTCGACCCGTACCGTGCCTACCTGGAGGAGCGCTGGCAGGGCGGGAGTCGCAACGCCGCCGCCCTCTGGCGCGATCTCAAGGAGCGAGGCTTTCCCGGGCAGTACACGGTTGTTCGGGATTGGGCGACACGGCGCCGGCGGCAGGATCCACCGGCCGAACCGAAGGGGACTCTCCACAAACCGGCGTCAGGCAAAACCTCGGAGCCGCCGACACCGCGCCACGCAGTTCGCCTTCTGACCGGTGACCCCGACAAACTCAGCGACGACGACCGTCAGTTCGTCGCTGCCCTGCTGGAGCACTCGCCCACCATCGCCACCGCCGTCGATCTCACCCGCCGCTTCGCGACGATGGTCAAGGACCAGGTAGCCAGCGCCCTTGATGACTGGTTGCTGCAGGCGCAGGCCAGCGCCCTGGCGTCGTTCGCCACCGGCCTGCGTCGCGACGAGGATGCGGTGCGCGCTGCATTGACGGAGCCCTGGAGCAACGGCCAGGTCGAGGGTCAGGTCAATCGGCTCAAGGTCATCAAGCGCGAAATGTATGGACGCGCCGGGTTCGACCTGCTGCGCTGTCGGGTGCTCGCACACGCCTGACTCGGATGTAAGGACGCTAAAACATACACGCTCAGGTAATCCACGCAAAACTTTCAAGAACCCAAGCTTAGGCCATGACCGTACTACACCTACCCCATTGATTTGTATTGCAAATTCACTTCATGAAGTGGCCTTCTATCGGCGCCGATGGAGGGGACCATCCTGAGAGCTCTATTTTCCTGAAGAATCAACAGTTTGAGCCGCCTCAGCCCGTGGCTCAAGCTTGGACGCCGATCCACATTCAAGGAATTTTCTTTCCTCGGGATCAGTAAGGGCTGGTGTCATCGGGCAGCCGTCCAAGCAGGTATTGCCCGATAATAGTGAAGTTGCCGCCTCCGGCGTCACCCAGACCGTCAGGCTGCCGCGCCGCTGCAGCGCGGCATCGTACTCGGCCCAGTTCTCAATTTTGTACCGGACCTTCGGGATCCTGTGACGACGCGGTTCAGTGGCCTTGTACGGCATCAGGGCTCTCGGGATCAG
>DASQKT010000167.1:0-5907 GCA_035630415.1 Skermanella sp. | reverse complement strand
ACGTCGGCCTCGTGCAGGTCCCAGGTGGACTGGCCGTCGTCATGGGCCAGCGCGAAGTCCATCGCGTCCATCCGGCCGAAATACTCGGCGTCCAGCATGTGCTGGCGACCCGGCTGGCTTTGGCTTTCCAGGCCGAGATAGGCCGCCAGCGCATTGATCAGCGGGTCGAGCACGGGGATGCACGGCACCTGAAGCTCGCGGCAGGTCTCCTGCAAGCGGCGGCGCAGCTTCTCGTCCACCAAAGTGAACATGACGAGGCCGGGATTATCCTTGATCCCCTCGATCACCATTTCGAGCTGCCGCGTCGTCCGCACCAGATTCCAGAAATGTTCGATCGGCTGGACCTGATCGAACTGGGCGACACAGGCGCGCGCAACGCTGTTGATCGTTTCCCCGGTCGCGTCCGACACCAGATGCAGATGAAACTGCTTGAGACCTGAGTTCATGCCAAGGACCAGCCTGTGTATATCTCATTGATTACCGGGGATAACCTGGGATGGTTCCGGCGGAAAGCCAGATCACGCCTGTAATGCACGACAAGAGGCACGATCCGCTCATTCTCGGGATAAAACCCTATGCCGCTGTGAGAGTCGCGCATAGTCTCTCCATGGCTTATCGTTATCCCCATGACTCCCAGAGTTGTCGAGTCTATAGCACTGTCACGGTGACGGCTCAAATGCTCAGGCCTTAACCCACACAGTCCGGACAGTTCCCCACAGGCTGGGGATTGTTGTGGGGATAAAATGTAATCACCGCTTTCCACAGGTATCCTCCACAACCACTCTTCTTAAAGAAAAAGAATCAGGATAGAAGAAGGAGAAGGACCTGTTTGGGGATAAGCGCATTTAAGAGGCCGTCGGGCAGGCCATATCGGTGCTTGTCCGCTACCCTTCGCAATGCCTCTCGGAATGAAAGTTCAGACGTTGGAAAGTTCGCAGAAGCTGTTCATCCGCGCGCTCAAGGGTGAAACCCTGACACGCCCCCCGTTCTGGCTGATGCGTCAGGCCGGCCGGTATCTCCCAGAGTACCGGGCGACCAGGGCGCATGCGGGCAGCTTCCTGGACCTGTGCTTCGCGCCGGAACTGGCGGTCGAAGTGACGCTTCAGCCGCTCCGGCGCTACGGCATGGACGCCGCGATTCTGTTTTCCGATATCCTGGTGGTGCCGCATGCGCTCGGCCAGAAGCTCGACTATGTGGAAGGCGAGGGGCCGCAGCTCGATCCGGTGCGCAACGCTGCCGAGTTGAGCCGGCTTTCGACCGAACATTTCCATGAGAAGCTGGCGCCGGTCTACGAGACGGTGCGCCGGCTCTCCACCGCGATTCCGGAAACGACGGCGCTGATCGGATTCGCTGGTTCGCCCTGGACGGTCGCCTGCTACATGGTCGAGGGCTGCGGCTCGAAGGAATACGCCAAGGTCAAGAAGTTCGCCTATGGCGACCCGCAGGGATTCGCGGCGCTGATCGACCTGCTGGTCACGGTCACGGCGGACTACCTGAACGCACAGATCGAGGCCGGGGCCGAGGCGGTCCAGGTATTCGACAGCTGGGCGGGCGTGCTGCCGGCGCCGGAATTCCGCCGCTGGGTGATCGAGCCGACGCGGAAGCTGGTCGAACTGATCAAGGCGAAGCACCCGCATGTCCCGGTGATCGGCTTCCCGCGCGGCGCCGGCGAAATGTACAAGGAATATGCCGAGGTTTCAGGCGTCTCCGCCCTGGGGCTGGATACCACGGTGCCGCCGGAATGGGCAGCGGCCGAGCTTCAGACCAAGCTGCCGGTCCAGGGCAACCTGGACCCGATCATGCTGGTGGCGGGCGGCGAGGCGCTGCGGAACTCCGCCGCCGGGATTCTCAAGGCGCTGTCGAACGGACCGTTCGTCTTCAATCTCGGCCATGGCGTCGTGCAATCGACGCCGCCCGAACACGTCGGACAGCTTGCCGCACTGGTAAAATCCTGGCCTAACATATCTGGCTGATCATTCGGCCAAAATGAACTAAACGGTCTATCGACCGCCTGAGGCCTGGACTTAACAACCGAGCGAAATCAGCTTCAACGCCATGCCGAACCAGAAAACCGCTGTCGTCCTCTTCAATCTCGGCGGGCCTGACAGCCCCGACGCCGTGCGCCCGTTCCTGTTCAACCTGTTCAACGACCCGGCGATTCTCCGAATCCCAGGCGTGTTCCGGACGCCGCTGGCCTATCTGCTGGCACGGCGACGGGCGAAGCCGGCGGGCGAGATCTACGAGATTCTGGGCGGCAAGTCACCGCTGCTGGAGAATACCGAAGCCCAGGCTCGGGCAATCGAGGCGGCGCTCGGCGATCTGGGGGAGGTCAAGGCCTTCATCGCGATGCGCTACTGGCACCCGATGAGCGACGAGACGGCCGAGCAGGTCAGGCGGTTCGATCCGGACAGGATCGTGCTGCTGCCGCTTTATCCCCAGTTTTCCACCACGACCACGGCGTCGTCGGAGAAGATGTGGTTCCAGGCGGCCAAGGCGGCAGGGCTGGACAAGCCGACGGTCACCGTCTGCTGCTATCCGACCGAACCGGGCTTCATCAAGGCGGCCGCCGCACTGATCCGCTCCGGGATCGAGGAAGCCGCCGCCCACGGCAAGCCGCGCGTGCTGTTCTCCAGCCACGGCCTGCCGAAGAAGGTCGTCCAGGCCGGCGATCCGTACCAGTGGCAGTGCGAGCGGACCGCGGAAGCGATCGTGCGGGAACTGAACGTCCCCGACCTGGATTGGGTGAGCTGCTACCAGAGCCGGGTCGGTCCGCTGGAATGGATCGGGCCTTCGACCGATGCCGAGATCGAACGGGCCGGAACCGACGGCGTGCCGCTGGTCGTGGTGCCGATCGCCTTCGTTTCCGAGCATTCGGAAACCCTGGTCGAGATCGAGGTCGAATACCGCGAACTGGCCCACGAGAAGGGCGTTCCCCATTTCGTCCGGGTGCCGACGGTCGGGGTCGAAGATGGCTTCGTCCAGGGATTGGCCCGTCTGGTCCGTCAGGCGGTCGCTGGTGAGGTCAAGATGTGTTCCCAGTCGGGAGGGCGGATTTGCCCGGACGGCTTCCAGGGCTGCCCGCAGCGGGCTGGACAGGCATCCAGGGGACAGCCGGCGGCGGCAGGACAGACCAAGCGCCCGCTTGCGGCGGAATAGGGACTTACCGGATTGCTTTACGACTGGATCAAGGCGCTTCACGTCATCAGCATCATCGCCTGGATGGCGGGGCTGCTGTATCTGCCGAGGCTGTTCGTCTACCACTGCGACGCGGCGGCAGGCTCCGAGACCTCGGAAACCTTCAAGGTGATGGAGCGCAGGCTGCTGCGCGCCATCATGAACCCGGCGATGATCGCGTCCTGGATCTTCGGCATCACGCTGCTGGTGCTGAATCCCGGCTGGTTCGAGATGGGCTGGATACACGCCAAGCTCGCCTTCGTCGTCGGATTGACCGGCGTCCACATGATGATGGCCGGCTGGCGCCGCGCCTTCGCCGAAGACCGCAACCAGCGGCCCCAGCGCTTCTTCCGCATCATGAACGAGGTGCCGACCCTGCTGATGATCGGCGTCGTGATCTTCGTGGTGGTGAAGCCTTTCTGAGGCGGTGGCGGCTATAATGGATTGAAGAGGTGCCTGGAGGAGCCGAAGAGATCGACCGGCGCCTCTGCTGCCATGTTGGGCTGAAGAGGCTCATGCCGTAGGTCGGATAAAGCGAAGCGGCATCCGACAAGCAGGCGTGTCTATGTCGATGTCGCTTCGCTTTATCCGACCTACTAGGCTACTTAATCTTGGCAGGATAACTTAGGGGCATGATGGTTTGAAGGCAGGGCGTCTCGAATATTATTTCATATTTGCACCTCTCCACCGCCGCACCGCCGCCTTTTCCAATTCGATGATTATGAAGACCATGGCGCCGATTCCCGCCAGCATCGCCCAGTCGAGCAGATCGATGGGCGCCGTACCGAACAGGCTGTGCATGAAGGGCAGGTAGGTGAAGGCGAGCTGGAGCAGCAGGCAGAGCACCATGGAGATCAGGACGGGGCGGCTGCCGAAGATGCCCTTCAGGCTCAGGACGGGGTTCAGGATGGCCCGCGCGTTCCAGAGATAGAAGATCTCGCCGACGACCAGGGTATTGACCGCGATGGTGCGGGCTTCCGCAATGCTGGCGCCGGAAGATTCCAGCCACAGGAACAGGCCGAAGGCCGGGATCGTCAGCAGCACCATGACCGACAGGATGCGCCATGCCATGTAGCCGGTCAGGATGCCTTCCCCCGCCCGGCGCGGCGGGCGGCGCATGATATCGGGTTCGGGCGGCTCGAAGGCCAGCGCCAGACCCAGGGTGACGGCGCTGATCATGTTGACCCAGAGGATCTGGACCGGAGTGATCGGCAGCGTCGTGCCGGCCAGGATCGCCAGCAGGATGATCATCGCCTGCGCCGCGTTGGTCGGCAGCAGGAACAGGATAGTCTTCCGCAGGTTGTCGTAGACCGTCCGTCCTTCCGCCACCGCCGCGGCGATCGAGGCGAAGTTGTCGTCGGCCAGCACCATGGATGCCGCTTCCCGCGCGGCCTCGGTCCCCTTATTGCCCATCGCTATGCCGACGTCGGCGCGCTTCAGGGCCGGCGCGTCGTTGACGCCGTCGCCCGTCATCGCGATGGTGGCGCCCTCCGCCTGGAGCGCCTGGACCAGACGGATCTTATGTTCCGGCGTGGTGCGGGCGAAGATGTCGGTGTCCTGGGCGGCACGCCGCAACGCCTCGTCGTCGAGCCGATCGAGGTCGCGGCCGGTCAGCGCCTTGCCGCCGCGCAGGCCGATGGCCGCGCCGATGGCGCTGGCGGTCAGCGCATGGTCGCCCGTGATCATCTTGACCCGGATTCCGGCATCGGAGCAGGCTTTGACCGCCTCGATCGCCTCCTGCCGGGGTGGATCGATCAGCCCCAGCAGCCCCAGCAGGGTCAAGCCGCCGGTGATGTCCCCGAAATTCAGGTGCCTCCGACCAGCCGGCACGTCGAGGGAGGCCACCGCCAGCACCCGCTGGCCCTGCCCCGCCATCTCCGCGATCCTGGCGGTCCAGGCGGCGGCATCTATGGCCACGTCGCCGCCGGCGCGCCGCTCGGCCGCCGCCATCTCGACAAGCCGTTCCGGAGCGCCCTTGACGTAGATCCTGCCTCTGCCATCGGGAGTACGGTGCAGCGTCGCCATGAACTTGTGGTCCGACTCGAACGGGATCACGTCCAGCCGGGGATAGTCGCGCCGGGTGGCCGCCTGATCGAGCCCCGCCTTCAGCGCCAGCGCCAGCAGCGCGCCGTCGGTCGGGGCGCCGTCCACCTGCCAGACGCCGTCGTGATCGCTGAGAGCGGCGTCGTTGCACAGCAGGGCGGCGCGGGCGATCTCCAGCAGGGCGAAATCGGCGGCGGGGTCCGTAACCGGCGCATTGTCCCTGGCGAAGGCGCCCACGGGCTCGTAACCGGTGCCTTCGACGTCATACCCGGCCTCCGCCGTCGCTACCCGGCGCACCGTCAGCTCGTTGCGGGTCAGGGTGCCGGTCTTGTCGGAGCAGATGACGCTGACCGATCCCAGCGTCTCGACGGCGGGCAGCCGGCGGATGATCGCATTGCGCCGGGCCATGCGGGTGACCCCGATCGCCAGCGTGATCGTCATGACGGCGGGCAGGCCCTCCGGGATGGCGGCCACCGCGATGCCGACGGCGGCCATGAACATCTCGTTCATGGGAAGACCGCGCAGCCAGACGCCGACCGCGAAGGCGACTGCCGCGAGCACCAGGATGGCGGCGGTCAGCCAGCGGCCGAAGACCGCCATCTGCGCCAGCAGCGGCGTCGCCATCGTCTCGACGCCGGCGATCATGGTGCTGATCCGGCCGATCTCGGTGGCGTCGCCCGTGGCGACCAC
>DASQKT010000166.1:0-5573 GCA_035630415.1 Skermanella sp. | reverse complement strand
CCCCTACGACGGCGACCGCGTGGCCGGGACGGTCGGAATGCCGCTCCCCGGGGTCGAGATCATCGTCACCGACCCGGAGACCGGCGCCGAGCTCGCCCAGGGCGAGGTCGGCATGATCGAGGTGCGCGGCCCGAACGTCTTCAAGGGCTACTGGCGGATGCCGGAGAAGACGGCGGCCGAACTGCGCGAAAACGGCTTCTTCATCTCCGGCGACCTCGGCAAGATCGACGAGCGCGGCTACGTCCACATCGTCGGCCGCGGCAAGGACCTGATCATCACCGGCGGCTACAACGTCTATCCGAAGGAGATCGAGTCCGAGATCGACGCCATCCCCGGCGTGCTGGAGTCGGCCGTGGTCGGGGTGCCGCACCGGGACTTCGGCGAGGGCGTCACCGCGGTGGTGGTGCCGACCGGAAAGGTGGCCCTGGCGGAAGCCGACGTGCTGAAGGGGCTCGAAGATCGGCTGGCCAAGTTCAAGCTCCCGAAGCGCGTGCTCTTCGTCGACGAGTTGCCGCGCAACACGATGGGCAAGGTGCAGAAGAACCTGCTGCGGGACTCCTATAAGGACCTCTACGACCGGTCCCGCAAAGGCTGATTCCCACAGGCCGAACCGTGTTCGGCCTCGGAAGAGCCATGATCGGCTGATGAAGTTGATGCCACCTCTGGTCAAGGCGTGTTTCAGAACCACGTGAGCTAGTCTCACGGCGCCTTGACCGTCAGCTTGACCATCAGCACGAGTTCCCATGCCCACTTTTTCCGGAAGCCGGCGCTTCCTCCAGTTGCGTACGATTTCTGGGGTCGTTCTGTTCGCCTATGTGCTGACGCACATGCTGAACCACTCGCTGGGCCTCGCGTCACTCCAGGCGATGGACGAGTGGCGTTGGGTCCTGTCGTGGCAGTTCGCCGGCGGCTGGATCATCATCCTGGCCGCCGCATTGGCTCATTCCGCCCACGCACTCTGGTCGCTGTACGATAGGCGGGTGATGCGGATGCCGTCATGGCAGCTCATGCAACTAGTGCTTGGGCTGTCGATCCCGTTCCTGCTGGTGGATCACGTCCTGGGCACGCGGGCCGTCGCCGAGCTTTACGGCGTCAACCCGAACTACGCCATGGTGCAGTTGACCTATTGGCGGCTGGCTCCGCATTTGGGCGTGCTTCAGAGCATCGTCATGATCGTGGCCTGGGTCCATGGCTGCATGGGGCTGCATTTCTGGCTGAGGCTGCGGCCTTGGTACAGGGTAGCGGCGCCGGGGCTGTTCACCCTGGCGGTCCTCGTGCCGACGCTGTCGCTGCTGGGCTTCGTCGTCTCGGGCCGCGCGCTCCTGGTCGAGACGGAGGACCCGGCGGTCATTTCCCTCATCATAGCCAATGCGCGGGTTACGGGGACGCAGGCCGCCGCCTTCGTATCCGAAACGGGTCTGATGTTCCGCTACGGCTTCGCGGCGCTGATCGTCCTGACGCTGGCCGCCCGGATCGTCCGCAACCTGTTCTCGTCGCGGTTCGGTACCTTTACTCTGACCTACGTGGATGGCCCGGTCGTGACGCTGCTGCCGGGCGCCAGCATCCTGGAGATGAGCCGCGCCTATGCCGTTCCCCATGCCTCCGTCTGCGGCGGCCGGGGGCGGTGTTCGACCTGCCGGGTCAGCGTCGCGGCCGGGCGGGAGCATCTGCCGCCGCCATCTTCCACCGAACGGAAGGTGCTGAACCGGATCGGGGCCGCAGCCGATGTCAGGCTCGCCTGTCAGGTCCGGCCCCGCCACAGTCTGGTGGTGCGCACGCTGATGCCACCCGCGTCAACGCCGGAACTGGCGCTTCAGCCTTCGACCCACCTGGAAGGCCAGGAACGGGAGGTCGTGATCCTGTTCGCGGACTTGCGCGGCTTCACGACGCTGTCCGAATCACGCCTGCCGTACGACGTGGTCTTCATCCTCAACCGGTACTTCGAAGCGGTCGGACAGGCCGTCGAGGGCAACAACGGACATATCGACAAGTTCATCGGCGACGGAGTGATGGCATTGTTCGGGATCGAGGGCGAACCTGCTCGGGCTGCCGTGGACGCGCTGGCGGCGGCAGGCGCCATCGCAATGCGGATAGCGCGCCTGAACGTCGAGTTAGGGCATGACCTTCCGACACCACTGCGGGTCGCGATCGGCATCCATTCCGGAACGGTGATCCTGGGAGAGATGGGCTACGGCACTGCCCGGTCCTTTACCGCGATCGGCGATCCGGTCAATACGACGGCGCGACTGGAGCAGATCGCAAAGGACAACAATGTCGAAGTGGTCGTCAGCCGCGAGGTGGAGGCCCACGCCGGCATTGACTTGGGCGACCACCCGCTTCAGTTCGTTCCGGTCCGGGGACGGCGAGCGGCGCTGGAGGTCAGGCTGATCCCGGCGGCGGATGCGTTGCGGGAGAAGGCGCATTGATCCGGCGGTTCGAGCAAACCCGAACTCACGGCTGAAAAACCCGCCTAAGCGTTGCAAGCGCGAGCCGCGTATCTAGTGCCACCCTGATCAGAACTGGGATCTGGCTTGGCGCCAGCCAAACGCTTCGTAGAACCGCCGCGAGATTTACGTGACCGTCGGTCTTCAGCCCGACCAGCGCCGCCGGGGGAAGGTCGCGCTCCGCCGAGTCGCCGATTGCGCGGATAATGGCGAAGGGCACTCCGGCAGCTGCGCAGAGCCGCGCGACCTCGGCGCTCTCCAGATCAACCGCTACGGCGCCGGTCGTGTCGTGAAGCGCTTGCTTGTCCTCGGCGCGCGAAACGATCTCCCTGCCCCCAAAAACCGGCGCCCGGATCGCAGGCTCCATGTTTGGAAACAGGTCCATCGCGGGATAGCGCTGGCCGCCTTCGGTTATCAGCGCCGTCCCAAGAACGAGACTGCCGGGCCTCAACCCGCGCGCCAGCCCTCCCGCGATGCCGAAGCTGATCAAACCGTCGGCTCCAGCCGCCAATAGCTTTGCGGCACTTCCCAAGGTCCCGACCGGAAATCCCGACCGGCGCGCGATCCGCGCTTCAGCATTCATACCCACCACGATGCCCGGCCGGTTCATTTCGCCGATAGGCATACAACCATTCCTCTTCTGCATATACTTTGTGCAAAATGATAGATTTGCATAAACGTTGCGCATCAAGAAGCTAGGCGTCCTCCTGCCCGACCGCGATACACCTTTATGGCAGCGCCGGCCACTCCTTGGCATTCAAATTGCTGACGTAGCGGACGAGAGAAAAAAGGCTCTTACAGGCAAGAACACGGAGACAATGCAGATGGCCGGACCGGCTGATATCGAACTCGCTGCGGTTACCAAACTATATGGGAGCACGACCGCCGTAGATTCGATCGACCTCAAGATCCCGGCCGGGACTTATTGCTGCCTCCTGGGGCCGAGCGGCTGCGGCAAGACTTCCACCCTGCGCATGATCGCCGGCCATGAGACCGTTTCGGACGGCGACATCCTGCTGGGTGACACGCATATCAACGACCTGCCACCGGCGCGGCGCGGCACCGCCATGATGTTCCAGAGCTACGCGCTGTTCCCGCATCTCAACTGCGTCGACAACGTCGCCTTCAGCCTCAAGCTGAAGGGCGTCGCCAAGCCGGAACGGCGGGCGAAGGCGATGGAACTGCTCCGGCTGGTCCAGATGGACAAGTATGCGGAACGCCTGCCTGCACAACTTTCCGGCGGGCAGCAGCAGCGTGTAGCGCTTGCCCGCGCGCTGATCACCGACCCCAGCGCCCTGCTGCTGGACGAGCCGCTGTCGGCGCTCGATCCGTTCCTGCGGGTCAAGATGCGGGAAGAACTGAAGCGCCTCCAGCGGCGGCTCGGCATCAGCTTCATCCACGTGACCCATGGTCAGGAGGAAGCGATGGCGCTGGCCGATCTGGTCGTCGTGATGAATAACGGCCGCATCGCCCAGGCCGGCACCCCGCGCGAAGTCTTCAACCACCCGCGCGACGCCTTCGTGGCCCGCTTCATCGGCGGCCACAACGTCCTTGCCCGCTCGGTCGGAGGGGTCGAGAAGCAGTTCGCAGTCCGGACCGATCGCATCCGCATCCTGCCGCCTGACTCAGCAACCAATGGCGTCAACAGTCTCGCCGGGCAAGTGCGCCTAGTCGAGTACCAGGGGCCGATGGTGCATCTGCGTCTGGCATCGCCCGGCGTGGATGAGTTCACCGTAGCAGTGACCGAGCAGGCGTACTTCGCGGCGCCGTTTGGCGAGGGCGACACCGTTACCGCCGCATGGAACGACGACGACATGCATCCCCTCGCCGCCTGACCGGCTGGGCAAGAACTTACAAACAAGAACAAGTGAGGCTTCAGAGATGAGCAGCGATACGAACAACCCGCCCAAGACGATGACTACTGGAATCAGCCGCCGGCAGGCCCTAAAGGGCACGGCGGCGGCTGCCGCCGGCGTCGCCATCGGCAGCGGCGCCATCACCGGCTTCCCGACGATCTGGGCGCAGAACATCAAGAACGTGACGCTGCGGCAGTTCGGTACCGGCGTGTCGAACCTCAACGCGGTGGCGGACAAGGTCAAAGAAGACCTCGGCTTCACCCTCCAGATGACGGCGCTCGACAGCGACGCGGTTTCCCAGCGCGCGGTCACCCAGCCCAAGTCCTACGACATCGCCGATATCGAATACTGGATCTGCAAGAAGGTCTTCCCAGCCGGCGTGATGCAGCCGATGGACGTGTCGAAGATCAAGAACTTCGACAAGATCGTCCCGCTGTTCGTCTCCGGCAAGCTGACGCCTGAATCGGTGATCGCCCAGGGCACGGCGCCCCACTCCGTCGGCTTTGTCGAGGGCAAGGTTTCGGTCAAGTTCGCCAAGTCCCAAACCCAGTGGATGACGCTGATCCCGACCATCTACAACGCCGACACGCTAGGCATCCGCCCCGACCTCGTCGGCCGGCCGGTCACGCAGTGGAAGGACCTGCTCGACCCCGCGTTCAAAGGCAAGGCGTCGATCCTCAACATCCCGTCGATCGGCATCATGGATGCCGCCATGGTCGCCGAATCCATGGGCGAGGTGAAGTACGGCGACAAGGGCAACATGACCAAGGCGGAGATCGACAAGACCATCGCCATCATGATCGAGGCGAAGAAGGCTGGCCAGTTCCGCGCCTTCTGGAAGACCTTCGACGAGAGCGTCAACCTGATGGCGTCCGGCGAAGTGGTGATCCAGTCGATGTGGTCGCCCGCTGTCGCCGCCGTGCGCGGCAAGGGCATCGCCTGCGTCTACCAGCCGCTCAAGGAAGGCTACCGCGCCTGGGGCGGCGGTCTCGGCATCGCCAAGCACGTCAGCGGGCTGGAACTGGAAGCGGCCTACGAATACATCAACTGGTACCTGTCCGGCTGGGTCGGCGCCTATCTCAACCGCCAGGGCTACTACAGCGCCGTGCTCGACACCGCCAAGCAGCACATGAGCCCGGAGGAATGGGCCTTCTGGATGGAAGGCAAGCCGGCCGCCGTCGACATAGTCAGTCCCGAGGGCAAGGTGATGGAGAAGGCCGGCGCGGTTCGCGACGGCGGCTCGTTCTACGACCGCATGGGCAAGGTCGCCTGC
>DASQKT010000165.1:0-2949 GCA_035630415.1 Skermanella sp. | reverse complement strand
TCAGAGCAACAGATAAATTCGAGAGTGGGCACGCGGCATCTCGGATCAAAGAAGACAGCATGGTATACCCGCTATACCGAAGTCTGCTTCAAGGCCCACTTGAAGTCCCAAGAACACCGCGCCAACGCGCCTGGAGGAACCTGAGTGAAAAGCCTGCTAACGCCCGAAAACAGCCTGCCCGAAGACGGCTGCGCCGGAACCCTTGTCGGGCGCGTCCAACTGCCGGAAGGCCCCGCCGTCGTCGCGATCCGGGGAGACGGCGTCTACGACGTGACGGCCGAAGCTCCGACCATGAGCACCCTGCTGGATGCCGCCGATCCGGTGGCCGTCGTCCGCACCGGGCTTGCGACGGCGAACCGCATCGGCGACCTCGCCGACATCCTCGCCAACAGCGCCCACGACGCCAACGACCCGTCGAAGCCGTGGTTCCTGTGTCCCGTCGATTTGCAGGCGGTCAAGGCCAGCGGCGTCACCTTCGTCGCCAGCCTGCTGGAGCGCGTGATCGAGGAACAGGCGCGCGGCGACGCCGGCAAGGCCGAAGCCGTCCGCCAGACCATGATCGACGCCATCGGCACCGACCTGTCGGAGATCGAGCCCGGCTCGGAAAGCTCCGCCCGCCTGAAGGACCTGCTGATCGAGAAGGGCGTCTGGTCGCAGTACCTGGAAGTCGGCATCGGTCCCGACGCCGAGATCTTCACCAAGGGCCAGCCGATGTCGTCGCTGGGGACGGGGGCCGAGATCGGCATCCTGGCGGCCTCGACCTGGAACAACCCGGAGCCGGAAATCGTGCTGGCCGTCTCGTCCGAAGGCAAGACCGTCGGCGCCACGCTGGGCAACGACGTCAACCTGCGCGACATGGAAGGCCGCAGCGCCCTGCTGCTCGGCAAGGCCAAGGACAACAACGCGTCCTGCTCCATCGGGCCGTTCATCCGCCTGTTCGACGAGACCTTCGGCATCGAGGACGTGCGGAAGGCCGAGCTGGCGATGAGCGTCGAAGGCACCGACGGCTACCGCCTGACCGGCAGCAGCTCCATGTCGAAGATCAGCCGCGATCCGCTGGACCTGGTGTCGCAGGCGATCGGCAAGAACCACCAGTACCCCGACGGGCTGGTGCTGTTCCTCGGCACGATGTTCGCGCCGGTCGAGGACCGCGACGAACCCGGCGCCGGCTTCACCCACAAGGCCGGCGACGTGGTGCGGATCGAGACGCCCAAGCTGGGCGCCTTGGTCAACCGGGTGACCACCAGCGACAAGGCCCCGCCCTGGACCTTCGGCACCCGCGCCCTGATCCGCAATCTGGCCGGGCGCGGGCTGGTGGGTAAGATTTGACGCTTCAGGCGGCTTTGCTTGCTCGGCAAACCCGGACCGCTCACGCGGTCCGGGTGCCTTCGGCAAGGGGAGTCCTACAGGCCCTTCAGATACTCGATCAGCGCTTCGCGCTCGGATGGCTTCAGGCCGCGTCCGATCACGCCCTGTTCGGTCGTGCCGGCCTTGATGTCCTTGAACTCATGGCCGGTGTTCAGGTTGCCGGCGATGCCGGTATCTGTCACGGTGGTGCCGGAAACGCACGACGACTTGTAGCCGAGCTTCTTGGGGTCGTACTCGCCGGCGCCCAGGCAGAAGGTCTTGGGACGGTCGGATACCGGCCTCAGAAGGTCTTCGATGGTCGGGACCGAACCGTTGTGCAGGAACGGCGGGACCGCCCAGATGCCGTCGAGCGGGCGGGCCTTGTAGACAGGGTCCGCCTGAAGGCAGTTCGGCCGGTAGCCGTTCATCTTGTTCTGGTCCGCCGGGCTGGTGCCGTGCTGCGCGTACCATGTCTCGACCACGCGCTGGACCGTATAGCCCAAGGCGGCGGCGAAGGTGGTGTTGGTCGTCGGGGTGCCGGCCGACTTCGGCGGGTCGACGGTACACAGGGCCGAAGTATCGATCGCGGCGAAGGGCGGGACCTGGACCTGACGGGTTTGCAGGATGTTGGCCTGTCCGGGATCGGTGCCGACCTTGGAGAGCGGGATCAGGTTGACCTTGAGGTAGCTCTGCGGCTGGTCGCCGGGATTGGGGACCGGCTGCGCCCAGTTCGCCGGTTCCCAGAACGCCTTGTCGGAGATCGGCGGCATGTGGCACGACTGGCACAGCTCGGCGTACAGGGCACGCCCCTGGACCTTCTTCGTCTCGTCGATCGGACCGAGCACTGCACTGGGCCATGCCGGGGCGAGCAGGCCGTTGAAGCCCGTGACGCCGATCGGCTTGGCGGGGTCGGGCGTCAGCGGATAGTCGCCGGCCAGCATCTCTTCCAGGTCGTAGACGTTCTCGACCGGGATCGAGCTGCTGTAGAGCGTCGGGCCGGGGTTGATCAGGTTGAGCTTGGCCGAAACGCCCATCGCCTCGCCGGCGTTGCGGACCATCGGCTGCTGGATCGAGCCGTCATACTGCACCCAGTCGAACCACGACGTGTTCCAGGTGTGCGGGAACTTGACCGGAGCCGTGATCGAGGCCCAGTTCTTCCACGGATCGAACCCCGGCGCGTTCTTCTCAGCACCCAGCATGTCGGTGGTGAAGACGGCGTTGCCGATACGGGTCAGGGCGTCGAGGCGGGAGAAGCCTTCCTCCTTGTCGGCCGGCAGACCCTTCATGGTTTCCGCCGTCTTCGCGCCGATCGCCGCGAGCGCCGCCAGCGTGGCGTCGAAGCTGGCCTTCAGATCGGCCTGCTGCGCCGACGTGGCGTTGGGGCCGAGGACCCGTGCCGAGAAGCGGTCGTAGCGGCCGGGGATCAGTTTGGTATAGGCCAGCGAGACCTGAAGCGCCTTCTGCAATTTCAGGAAGTTGACCGGGGCGGTGCCGCCATCGATCAGCATGCTGACGTTGTTGTATTGCAGATGCCCGGTATGGCAGGCGGCGCAGGTCAGGCCGATCTGATCCGGCAGCTTCTGGCCGCTCGAAGGATCGACA
>DASQKT010000164.1:0-9825 GCA_035630415.1 Skermanella sp. | reverse complement strand
ATATTGTAGCCGCTGGGGGATCGGGGTCCAGCCGCAACGGACATGCACATCACCCGCGAGCAAAAGCGATTGTAGCCGCTGGGGGATCGGGCTCCAGCCATAAGCGACTGCCTTGTCCTTCGCTCAGCGGATTGCTGTCGTCGGGAACAATGCCCATGGCTGGCCAGAGTCGGG
Source organism: Skermanella sp. (assembly GCA_035630415.1). Taxonomy (GTDB): domain Bacteria; phylum Pseudomonadota; class Alphaproteobacteria; order Azospirillales; family Azospirillaceae; genus Skermanella. The sequence goes on along the minus strand of DASQKT010000164.1, from coordinate 9,651 downwards.
GGATGCGTGCCGGCTGCAAGTATAGGGCTTTTCCCGAGTCGTCGGATGAATGCGTCCAGAACGCGTGCTGGGCAGGGAGTTTGCACATTGATGGATGGCTAGCCGGAACGAAAATTTCCCTATCGAGATCGATTTGGATTTTCAACCCAAATCGAGAAAAAACTTCATACCTGGATAATCGGATGGAAAGATTTTTGTACCCATATCGTATTTTCCGCGATATTCATCCTTTGGATGGGACGTACGCGGGACCGGGAAGGAACAGCCGTCTCCGAGCGCACGAACTGGGCCACCACGATTATCAAGGACCAAAGTTATGACACAGCGCGAAAAGGACGGCTTCCGTCCGATCCCAAAGCCGGAGGCGCTTGCAAAACTTGTCCTGAAGAATACAAGCCTTCCCTTCAACGACACGGGGGCTCTGTTGCATCTGCGCGAAATCGATGATGAGCTGGTCAAGGCCGATGCCAAGCTGATCGACGCCTTGTTAAAACGGATCTGATCAAATCAGACCGTTGCGTGTGACAGGCTGGCGCCTTCCATCTGCCTGCGATTCCAGCATGGTGTTCCGAATTTAAAATGAACTATTCATTCGAAGACTATGTGTACCTGTTTCCCGACTCTAAAAAACTGTGTAGAAGTAAGCTTCTGCGTGAGGCAGCCGAGATGGCAGCCCGTAGTGTCTCAAAAAAAATCAAGCTGGAACATGGCGATGAGAATGCCGTCTCATCCTTGGTGGAAAAAGCCCGTTCAGAAACCTATGTAAAAAAATATTTGAATAGTCTGATTTCATTTAAGATGAACAACGATATCGGCCCCGATAGCCGAATCGATCCCTCTAAGATCGCTGCCATACTGATAAAGCAATTTTATAATGAACCGATAACCGACTTATTCTTATTTAAGGATGAATACGCACCGGGCAATAGCGCCTATCCTCTTGTCGTCCGGGGTGTTTTTCTTAACCGCTTGGCCTATGCCTGCCTCGGGTTGCCAATGGAATTCGCCGGAGGGTCGTTCGGCTTCGATCTTCTGAAAATCCTGATCACAGAGGATGTAAGCAACGAACGGATCATGTCGGTTCTATTTAAGGGCGTGTTCGTAGCGCACGGTGTCGCGGCGGACTGTTTGACGGATTGATGTAGAAGGGCGAAACGGGTCCGCCCCTGTGAGGTTTTGCAATCGTGGAACCGTGGGCGGTGGCAAGCGAAGCGGCTGGAAGCCGCGTTTACTTTCGGGCAGCTTTCACTGGAAGGTGCCCATGAAGGGTATCGTCAGTTTGAATTCGCCTAAAACTTATCATGAACGTTGACATGACCGTGTTGCCGTCGCAGAGTCGGCATGCCCATGCACCCGCAGGGCGGCCGGGCTAGGAAACGCCAATTCCCAAGCCCAGCCTGACCATCAATGCCCATGTTAAGGAGTATCATCGATGGCTGAGGCCACAGTTACCACACCGCGCGGGTTCGCGCGCACTTCTTTGTTCTCCGCCGCCGCGAGGGCTCCGGCCTTCGCGGCGGCGGGAACACCCGTGTTGGCCTGGGTCGATTCCTGAACGCGGCTTGATCCGATCTCAAAGGGCCATGACCAATTCCCATATGCGCTGACTTCTTCCGGCTGCCCGCACTTCCGTCCTGCCTGGATCGCAGGATGAAGTCTTCACGTCCGCCTCTGCCGGGAGATACCCAGATCAAGTCCGGGTAGGACGGTAGGGTGGGGGTAGGAAGGTAGAGTGGCGGTAGGACGACGGTAGAGTGGAAGAGAGCGCCCTTGTGGCGCGCAGGAGCGTCTTGAGTCGGCGTTTATGTGACCAAGTCCTGGCCCGCAGCATTCCTATATCAGCGTGAAGGTTCGATCTTAAATGCAGAATGAATTTTTCAAGGACAACCTTGTCCAGGGCAACTTTGTCCAAGGCGGTTCGGTCCAGGATGGCGACCCCATTGCCTGTTCGCCGGAGATGATGAGGGCGCTTGGCGTGCTCGAGACCGTGAAGCGGGCGGGGCTGATGCTGATTCCGCCTGAGCCGAGCGACGAGATGGTGGAGGCCGGCGTGGCGGTTTCCGGCATTGGGGCCGACCGGGTCCGCGCCGTCTTCCAGGCGATGGTCGCGGCGGGCGCGCTGGAGGACAGGACGGAGCTTTAGCGTCCGGGCCGGGCCGGCCGGCGTCCTGTTTTTCTACAGCGACGCCGCTCCGCCGTCGCCGCCGGTCATGCGGCGGGCCGCCGCGCGCATCAGCCTCGTCATCGCTTCCCACGGCGTAACACCGGCGCCCAGCAGGCGGCGCTCGACCCGTGCCGCTCCCAGGATGGCTTCGGGGCGTCCCTCGGCGTCGAATTCCTGGACCATGACGGCTGTCCCGTAGCCGGCGGGGGCCATCGGGACCCGCAGGGTGCGGGCGGAGCCGTTCCAGGCGCCCATGTCGGTGATCTCGCGCACGACGTTGCTGTGGCGCAGGCGCTGGCCCCGGTTCTCGCCGGCCTTGACCGACTTGCCGCGCCGCAACTCGTAGCGGACCAGCAGGACGCGGGCTTCGCCGCCGCTGGGGCCTCGGGGGATCGGGCCGCGCGGGATGCCGATGCCGATCTTGCCGTCGCGGGCTTCCATGGCGATGTTCAGGCGGCGAGCCGAAGGCCGGTCGCGGCTTTCGGCCATCGCTTCGCCGACCGAGCGCGGCCGGTGGCCGGAGGCCTCGAGGCGGCCATCGACGATCATCTGCGGAGTATAGACGCTGTCCCGGCCAAGGACTTCGTTGTAATCGCGCTGGCGCCGGGTATTGGCTTCCGTGGCGAACGGGTCTTTCCAGCCCATCCGGTCCCAGTAATCGACATGGAGCGAGAGCGCCAATACATCGGGCCTGCCGGCCAGTTCGCTCAACAGGGCGTCGGCGACGCGCGACATCGAGCAGCCTTCCGACGTGAAAAGCTCCACGACCGTCGGCTGGTCGGCAAGCGCCGAGGTGAACAGGCGGCCCAGGGGCAGGGCAAACAGGATGACGCCCAACATTACTTCTTCCTCTTCAGGCACTTGGCTGGCAGGCAACTTGAAGCCGCTCCGCTTATAGCCGCCCATTACACGCGCGGGATACGTGATCGTTGTATTAAGACCGAAGATAGAAATTGGAAATGCTGTCCGGGTTTTCAGGGTCATTCAGGGGGTTTCTCGGAATTCTTCCCACTGCGACCGGGATGTCACACTTTTGACACCCGTTTGAATCATTTCCATAACTAGCATCGGACTTCGAGCGGGAGGGATCGAATGAATAATCAGTTCCAGATGAACGATATGCTGCGCCGGATCGCCGGTGACCGCTTGATGTCCCGGTTTTCCGAGGGACCCGAAGAACAGTTGCCCGTCCAGATGCAGGCGATCCTGGCGCTGACCGCCGCCGTCGCCTGCTGGGGGTTCGTGGGGGCCGTGCTTTACCTTGGGTTTTCGGCGCTGCGGACCGCATTTGGGCCGCTCAGCGCCTTTATGGCCTGACCGGCCTGGACGGCGGGAGGCTGAACCGCCGGGATCGCGGAGGGCACGATCGCATCCGCCATCAGCCGGGCAAGGCAGTGGTAGCTGGCATCGGTCATGTGAAGCTGATCGGGTGACAGCATGGTCGCCGGCGTGAACTGCCCTGCATCCAGCCAGTGTTTCATCACCTCGCTCCGCCGGAACACCGGCAGGCCGTGCGCAGCACCCAGGGCGCGGACGGCATCGACATAGGCGGCATAGGTCGCGTTGTTCGCCTGTTTGGGCAGGAACTGCGGCTCCAGCAGGAGCAGGTCGGCGCCGCTCTCCCGGATGCGCCGGATGCCCTCCACCGCCTGCGCGCCGAATGCCTTGGCATCGACGTTGCGCAGGGCGTCGTTGGTGCCGAGCTGCCAGATCACGAGGTCGGGGTGGAGCGACAGCACGTCGCGGTCCAGCCGCGCCAGCGTGCCGGCCGCCGTCTCGCCGCCGATGCCCTTGTTGACGACGTCGATCCGGGTTCCGGGGAAGCGCTGTTCCAGGATGGCGTCGAGCTGCGCCGGATAGGTTCGGGTCGGACCGGAGGCGCCGATGCCCTCGGTGCTGGACGACCCGACCGCGACGATCCGCAGGTCATGCTTCTGGCTGAGCGCCACGCTGGTGTGGGGCAGTTGCCGCACCGACGCCGCCTGGATCAGGGTAGGGGCGGCGCACATGTCGGCGACTTGTGCCGATACCGCGCCGGGGCTGGTCGTCAGGCCGAGAAGGCCGGCGCCCAGGCCCGCAGCGCCGAGGCAGAACGCGAAGAAAACTCTTTTGACCATAGTCCGGGATCACTCGCTCGGTTGCCGTTGCAACGGACGCCAACCGGCGCCGGCCAAGCGTATTGATCCACAATATGGTTAAAATGTGATTTCACGGGCGGGAAGGGGGCAGGACGGAAGGATCGCCGGCCCGGTGTGGCCGAAGCGCAACCCTTCCGATGGCTGGAACGCATCGGGCGGCCACAAGGTTCCTTCGGGAGATTACAGTTATCGCTTTTATCATTTGGGGAGGTGGTTGCCTCTTCGTGGTATTGATTTACCATCCCAGGAATAAACATGAACTGCATCCGTTGAAACTGCTGTGTTACTGGCCCGTCGAAGGGCCGGAACCAATTCTATTCGGCCGCGGAGAGCGAGTTATGAAGCGATTTACTGTCCTGGATGGGCTGCGCGGTTATTTTCTTGTATTTATGATGCTTAATCATCTTCTTTTTCAGGGCGATCTTTTATTGCAAAAGATCAACCATGGGGAACTCGGTTATGTCCAGGATGCCCAGGGGTTCGTATTCCTCTCCGGCATCATCATCGGTCTTTACTATACTCGGATGATCGGGCAGGGCAGGACGGCGCTGATGGACGCCAAGATTCTCCGGCGCGCCTATGATCTTTATGTCTATGCGGTGATGGTGCTGGCGGTGGTCCTGATCCTTGCCATGGTGGTGCCGAACTCCCGGCCACTATGGGGGCAGTTCATGTGGGAGATGTACCAGACGCCGGCGGTGACAGCGGTTTCGGGCTTCCTGCTGCTCTACCAGCCGATCTTCATGGACATCCTGCCGCAATACATCGTCTATCTGCTGGCGTCGCCGCTGCTGCTCCGCTGGGTGGCGCGCGGTTATTGGCGGGAGGTGCTGGGCGGCAGCATCCTGATGTGGCTGGGCGTGCAACTGGGCTGGCATCTGCCGGCGCTGCGGATCTTCGAGCAGACGGTGGCGGAGATCGTTCCCGGTTTCGTCGTGCAAAGCCACTTCAACCCGCTGGCGTGGCAGGTCGTATTCGTGACCGGCCTGCTGCTGGGAGCGGCGGATACGCGGGGGAAGATGGACTGGAACGGCTGGTTCTCGCCGGAACGGACATATTTGCTGAAGGCGTCCGTCGTGATCGTGGCGCTGTTCATGTTCTACAAGCTGGGCTTCTCTTATGGCTTCATGCCGGACAGCATGGCCTTGCGGTTCGACGCGTTCAACAACCGGACGGAGCTTAGCTTCGTCTATCTGCTGAACTTCGTGGGACTGGCCTATCTGGTGACGTGGCTGCTGGTGGCGGGGCCGGAATCCGCCTTTCCGGCGGCGCGGCGGGCGGGAGCGCTGCTGAACCGGCTGTTCAGATGGCGTTTCCTGACCTTCCTCGGCAAGCACTCGCTTCAGGTCTACGCCTATCATGTCGTCGTGGTCTACGTGGTGCTGGGCTTCGACGCGCGGATCGGGCCGTTCTCCGAGGCCACCAAGACGCTGATCGCACTAGCCGCCATCGTCAGCCTGATCGTTCCGGCCTGGGTGCATGCCAACTGGGGGACTTGGGTGGAGGGGGGCCGGCTGGCGGCGCAGGCGCAGGCGGCGCAGGGCCGGTCGCGGAACTAACCCCGAGCCGTTCGGGTTGCCATGGGGTGCGGGCCGACCGCACCACATTGCTATTCGATGGAAGGCTGGAGATGGCGAACCCGGACGACAGGACCCCCGAACAGATCGAACGCGAGATCGAGCAGACCCGCCGCAACACCGCGGCAACCCTGGCTGCCATCGAGGACCGGCTGGCGCCCGGCCGCCTCGTGGACGAAGCCTGGAGTTATCTGCGCAACAGCGGGCAGGGTCAGACTTTCGTGTCGAATCTCTCGGCGACGGTACGCGACAACCCGATCCCGGTGGCTCTGCTGGCGATCAGTCTGGCATGGCTGGGGATTGCCAGTTCGAGGAGAAATACGGGAGGGAATGCGAGGCGCGACGAGTTCCCAGGGGAGGATTACCCTGGGGAGGGAGTGCTTGGCGAAGACGACGCGATCTTGACGGAGGACGCGTTCCGGTCGTCGCACGCGCCAGCGTATTCCCACCGGGTCGACTATGTCGATCCCGATCATCACCACGAACACGTCTCGCGCTCCCGCGCGGATGCTCCGGCAGGAGTTTCGCCGTCGCCCGACACCCTGCTGGGCCGCGAACGCGGCGGGCTGTCGGCAAGCGACGCGGCGCGGGTGTTCGAGGCGCCGAAGGGCGGCGCCGGGGGGTGAGCCTGGGCTGACCGAGGTTGCGTGACGGCATGAAAAAGGCGGCAGGGTGGACCTGCCGCCTTTTCCTTTGACGTGACGGTGAATGCTTACTGCTGGGCGGGGGGCGCCGGCTGCTCGGGAGCGGCTTCGGGGGCCGGTTCCGTCGGGGCGGGGGCGTCGCGGCGCTGTTCCAGCGCCTGGAGTTCCGCCGACTGCTGGGCGATCTGCTCGCGAAGCTGGGCGAGGCCCTGCTGCTCGTTCAGAAGGTTCTGGCGGGCTTCCTGGATGCGCTGGTCGATTTCCTGAAGCTCCGTCGTCCGCTGGGTCACCTGCTCCGACAGGTCGGCGACGTCGCGGCGGGCGGTGACTTCGGTGTCGCGGGCCTGGGCCGCCGACTGGGTCAGTTCCTCCACCTTGGCCTGTGCCGCCTGCGCCTGGGCGGTCAGCTCGGCGAGGCGCTGTTCGGCCTGGGTCGCTTCGGCGTTGCGCTGCTCGACCAGCTGGGTGACCTGGGCCAGTTCCGCCTGCCGCTGCTGGAGGTCGGCCGCCGCCTGCTGGGTCTGCTGGGTGACCTGCGCCAACTGGCGCTGGGCGTTTTCAAGCTCCTGGCGGGCGCCCGTGAGCTGGTCGCTGGCTGTTGCCAGTTCCTGGCGCGACTGGGCGAGGTCCTTGCGGGTCTGGTCGAGCTGGGCAGCCGCCTGTTCGGCCTGCTGGGCGGTTTGCGCCGCCTGATCGGCCTTGGCCGCCGATTCCTGGCTGAGGGCGGCTATGCTGTCGCGCAGCTGGGCTTCCTGCGTGCGGACTTCCTGCGCGCGCGCGGCGATCTGCTCGGTCTCGGCGGTGCGCTGGGCGATCTGATCGGTGAGTGCCGCAAGCTGGTCGCGAGCACTGGCCTGCTGCTGGCCGGTTTCGCCGAGTTGCGCCGTGACGCGCTCGAGCTGCTGGGTCTGCTGGCGGACCTGCTCGGCGAGCTGGTTCGCCTGCTGCTCGGCTTCGGCGCGCTGCTGCTGGAGGGTCTGGGTCTGCGCCTGGGCGGCTTCGGCCTGGGCGGTCAGGTCCTGCAACTGCTGCTGACGCGCCTGGATTTCCTGACCCAGCCGGTTGACCTCACCGGTCAGGCGCTGTTCGTCCTGAACGGTGGTCCGCAGCCGGTCGAGGTCGGCCTGGACCGTCTGCCGCTCGTCGCGGGCGGTGTTCCGCTCCGTCGTGACGGCTGCCAGGGCTTGCTGGTGTTCGCGCTGGCGCTGGGCCAGCTGTTCCTCAAGGTTGCCACTGTGGACCGCGTACGAGATTGCCGCGATCACGGCGATGACCGCCACCACGGCCAGTCCCATCAGGTAGTATCGCAAGTTTCCCCGGCCGGTGGCCGGTTCGTGCGAGCTGGTCATGGATGTCCTCTTTACTCACTGGCATATCACGCGAAAACGTGGCGGTTGTCCGAGTTGTTGCGGCGTTTCAGCCGCCTCGAACGGAGCGCGCCAGAAGATCCAGCCAGAGCTTTCCCGCAGCCTCCAGGATATCGGCGTTGGCGCCGTGGACGAAGGCGAAGCCGGAAACCATCCGGCCGGCCACGCTGTCGCGTCCCGCTCCCAGCCGTTCCAGCGCGTCCCAGGCCCAGCGGTGATGGGTTTCCTCGTCACGGGCCGCCCGTTCCAGCACCGCCGCGACGTCGGCCGGATGGCCCTGGGCGTCGGCGTGGCGGCGGTACTTGTCGCGCGCCTGCGCCTCGTTGGCGACGAAGGCCAGCAGGACGGTGCGGTCGCCGCCCGCGAGGCCCCCGGCCATTCCGCCGGCGGAACCGGCGGCCTGGACCAGCAGCTTGAACAGGCCGGTGGGGAAGTGGGGCATCCGGACCGGCAGGCCGCCCCGCGCGCGGATCAGATCGACCAGATCGGCGATGTGCCGTTCGTGGTCTTGGCGGAAGCCGATCAGCGTGTTGCGCAGGTTCCTGTCGCGCAGGGCGGAGATCGCCAGCGTATAGGCGCCGACCGCGTCGTGGTCGAGCTGGAGGAGGTCGTTCAGCTCGCCGATAAGGGCCGCCTCCCGGACGCCCGAGGAGTGAACGAAGGGAAGGGGCGCGAATTCGCCGGCGAGGGAGGTGATCGTGCTGGTCATGTCGGCGGCCTCATCTGGCAATCCCCATTGTCTGGTCCAAACATCTGGTTTCGATATCCGAGTGTTAAACATCTGACTGCGACAATGGTCCCACCGCTTGAACGCTATCCAGGTCTTGCCGATTGGAAATGGTATGGCATTCTTGCTTTTGTTGAAGTGTCTAGAAAAGCCGGACGCATATGCGTATTCCATGCAGCTTTTAGCCACCTGTCAGTGCGGTATGGGATGAGCGGATGATCGCGAGAATATACAGGCCCAAGATCGGCATTCTGATGGGGGAAGGTAATCTGTCCGTCCGGATCGCGCTCAAGTCGCTGCTCCAGGCGGAAGGGTTTTCGAACATCGTCGACGTTTCCGACGTGAAGAACCTGCGCACCATGCTGGAGGAAAGGCGGGAGCCGCCCGACGTCGTGATCCTCGACGCCGACCTGGAAGACGACAACCCCTGCGAGATGGTCCGGTCGATCCGCCACGGCAAGCTCGGCAGCAATCCGTTCCTGACCGTCGTGATGACCACGTCGATCGCCAGCAACGACCGGGTCCGCGCCATCGTGGAGAGCGGCGCCGACGGGTTGCTGCTGAAGCCGATCTCGCCGGCCGCCGTGATGGAGCGGCTGGCCGGGCTGGTCCGCCAGCGCAAGCCGTTCATCGTGACGTCGGCCTATATCGGTCCGGACCGCCGCAAGGACCCAGGGCGCGGCCCAAGCTCCATCCCGCTGTTCGACGTGCCGAACACGCTGCGCGCCAAGGCGGAGGGGCGGCCGCCCCGGCTGGACGATCTGGAGGAGACGATCGCCCGCGCCCAGAAGGCGATCGACGAGGAGAAGCGGCGGCGTGACGCCTTCCAGATCACGTTCCTGGCCGGTCTGATCGTCTCGGGCACGCCGGGGCTGAACGACGACGACACCAACCGCGATTACCTGGAATCGTTGATCGAGGCCTGTTCCGACCTGCTGGAGCGGATTTCGGACACGCCCTTCGCCCGGATGGCCGAGATCTGCACCGAACTGCGCAATCTGGCGCAGCGGATGGTCGCGACCGGCCGGGTGAGC
>DASQKT010000163.1:0-3287 GCA_035630415.1 Skermanella sp. | reverse complement strand
TGGCGCGCAACCGCCGCACCCGCTCCTCCGTCGCGGGGTGGGTGCGGAACAGTCCATCGACCGAGCGGGAGTGCAGCGGGTTGATGATGAACATATGCGCGGTCGCGGGATTGTTCTCCGCCTGGACGTTGTCGATCCGCGACGCGCTAACCTGGATGTTCTCCAGCGCGTTCGCCAGCCACAGCGGCCGGCCGCAGATCTCCGCGCCGATACGGTCGGCCTCGTACTCGCGGGTGCGGCTGATCGCCATCTGGACAACCATCGCGGCCAGCGGAGCCAGGAACATCATCAGCAGCGTCCCGATCATGCCCATCGGGTTGTTGCGGTTACCGCCGCTCCCGCCGAACATGAACGCGAAGTTGGCCAGCATCGACACGGCGCCGGCGATGGTCGCGGTGACGGTCATGATCAGCGTGTCGCGGTTCTTCACATGGGCCAGCTCATGCGCCATCACGCCGGCGACTTCCTCGTGGTTGAGCCGGCGGAGCAGGCCGGAGGTCGCGGCGACGGCGGCGTTCTCCGGGTTGCGGCCGGTGGCGAAGGCGTTGGGCTGGTCGTTCTCGATGATGTAGACCTTGGGCATCGGCAGGCCGGCCCGCGCCGAAAGCTGCTGGATCATGCCGTAGAACTGCGGCGCCGTCGCGGCATCGACCTGCCGCGCGCCGTACATGCGCAGCACCATCTTGTCCGAGTTCCAATAGGCGAACAGGTTGGTGCCGACCGCGAAGAGCAGCGCCATCATCATGCCGCCCTGCCCGCCGATCATGTACCCGATCGCCAGGAACAGCGCCGTCATGCCGGCCAGCAGCATCGCCGTACGCATATAACTCGTCATGGTCCCACCCGATTGCCTTAAAGCGTCTTCCGATCTCCGGAACTTCGTTCGTCCGGAGGCACCTTCGATATGTGACGCCGTCCCGAACAGCTTCAAGCCTTGGCGCGACCCCGGCGTCGCGCCATATTGTCCGTCATGAGCCAGACAGACACAAAGGCCGCCCCGGCGGCCGACCCCGCGGCAGCCGGTCCCGAGGACTCCGCCGCGTCCCCCGAATCAACATCCTCCGCCGCCTCTTCCACCGCAGCTCCCCAGAAGCCCGGCGAGATCGGCGGCCCGCGCGGTCCCGAGCCGACCCGCTACGGCGATTGGGAATCCAAGGGGCGCTGCACCGATTTTTGATCCTACGCCCCCAGGACTATAACCCGATAGTTGGAATCATACGGTTGCATGCTAGACTGAATACACTAGCATGTAGGACAAATGACCTATAACTCTTGAGTAAGTCCTAGCATTCGAGTATCCTTCTGGAAGGTCGGCGATCGTCGCCCACCCTCGGATCGGAACCCGTACCGTGCGCGCCCTGCTGACCGCCGTCGCCCTCCTGGCAGCCACCTTCCTGGGGACCGTCGCTCCCGCAATTGCTGGCGAGGTCGTTTCCGGTCCCTATGCGGGCGTGGTGACCGACGTGATCGACGGCGATACGCTGGAAGTCCGCGTCATGGTCTGGCTTGGGCAGGAAGTCGTCACCCGCGTCCGGATCGACGGGATCGACACGCCGGAGAAACGCGGCAAGTGCCAGCGCGAGAAGGACATGGCCGATCAGGCCCGCCTCATGACCGAGCAGCTGCTGGCCGACGACCGAGTGACCCTTTACGACATCCAGCACGACAAATACGGCGGTCGCGTCCGCGCCCGCGTCGTCACGCGCTCGGGCGAGGATATCGGCCAGATGCTGATCAAATCCGGCCTTGCCCGGCCCTACAAGGGCGAGGCGCGGCAGCCTTGGTGCTCGGTCGCCCAGCTCCCCTGAACGGCCCTATCCGGCCCCTCCAGGGAACATACCGTGGCATGGTTCGTTTGTCGGACGTGCGGTGTCTGATCGCTGCCGACCCGAAATCGAGGAGAACACCATGCCAAAGTCCCGCTTCCGGGCCGCAGTGGCCGGACTGACCGGCGCCATGATCGTGTTCGGAGCGAGCGGCGTCATGGCCCAGGGCACTCCCCAGCCTAGTTCCCAGCCCGATCCCCAGAAGGAACCCGTCACGGCGCCCGCTCCGCCGGAAAGCGGCTTCGGCGTCATCGTGATCGGCGTCATGAAGGGAAGCTCTCCCGAGGACTTCAGCCAGAAGGTGATCGAGGCGCTTCCCCAGCGCTTGATGGACCCCCATACCAACTTCACGGCCGGCGTCGGCTTCAAGCGCGACAGGGACTACCGGCTGGTCATCGCCTTCCATGGCGAGGACATGATGGACGCCGACACCCTCTGCACCCGCACCAACGACGTGGACACCACACCTCCGCCCGAACAGACCGACCTGATGGCCGCCACCCGCATCACCGCAGCCTTCTGCGAAGGCGCCAAGCCGCTGAGCACCGCGACCGACCGGATGGTCGGCAGCGTCAGCCCCGGTCAGGCCGGCTTCCGCTTCCTGGTCAGCGACATAACGAAGCAGCTCTTCCCCGATGGCTTCGGCACTCTCCCCGGAACGATCAGCTCTCAGCAACCCGGAACGATGGTGACGCCGGCGCAGCCGCCGGGCTGACCTCTGGTGCGGGTATCTTTACCGTCAAAGCATGCTATAGCGTGCGGATGTACTCCAGGACACACCGCACCAAGCCATGAAGACATCCTCTGGGACGCCCATCGGCGACACTGCATCCCCCAAGGGTGACCGTCGCCTGATCCGGCGGCATGACCAGTTCGCAAAGCTTCTGCTCGACCTCCCCGGCAACGCTGACGCTTTCCTTCGCGAACGGCTGCCGGTGGCGGTCGTGGCAAGGCTGACGGCTGAGCCGGCCACCGACCGGTCGGAAAGCTTCATCGATCCCGCCTTGGCGGAACATCGCGGCGACCGTGTCTTCAGCCTCGCCACGCTGGATGGCGAACCTCTGCTGATCTGGACGATGGTGGAACACAAGAGCTCCCCCGAGGGAGATGCGCTGGTTCAGATACTCAACTGCTTGAGCGGAGCCGCGACACGCGGCGCCAGACGGCGGCGCAACCCCGACGGTACCGTGTGGATAGTGCCTGCGGCAGTCTTCGCGATCGTCCTGTACCATGGCGCCGACCGCTGGTCGCTGCCGACGACCTTGAGTGATGCCCATGGCATGCACGCCGAAATGCGGGCGGCGGGACCGCTCGATTTCGGCTATAGTCTGGTGGACCTGTCCGCCCTTCCCGATGCAGAGTTATCGCGTCATCCGGAATTGCAGGCAGGCCTGCTGATGCTGAAATATGCGACCAGGGACGACGACCCGGATGTCACCATCGACCGCCTGCTGGGTGCCG
>DASQKT010000162.1:0-5237 GCA_035630415.1 Skermanella sp. | reverse complement strand
GCGGGCTCGAGCGAAGACAGCCCCGTTGGACCCGCCTTCAGGCCGGCCCCTCAAGGTCGAGGAACGCACCGCCCGCCCGCGCTCACCAAGTTGGACCTGAACGACAATGCCCCGGCCAACATCGTTGGCCGGGGCATTGTCGTTCAGGCTTACAGGTTTCGACCGCTTGGCAGCCTTTCGACCTAAGCGCCGTCGGCCTTCATCACGATCCATACGGTCCGCATCAGGACATGCAGATCCAGCCAGATCGAGTAGTTCTCGACGTAGTAGACATCCAGCTCCAGCCGCCGCTCGAAGGTCGTCCGGTGGCGGCCAGAGACCTGCCAGAGGCCGGTGATACCCGGACGGACCCGCGCCAGCACTTCCTGCTGATGAGGATACCTGACCAGCTCGTGCGGCATGTAGGGGCGCGGACCGATCAGGCTCATGTCGCCGATCAGGACGTTCCAGAGCTGGGGCAGTTCGTCGAAGCTCAGCTTTCGCAGGATGCGGCCGAAGCGGGTCACACGCGGGTCGCGCGTCAGCTTGTGGTACATCTCGTACTCGTGGCGGAGCACGGGATCGGCTTCCAAAAGCTCCTTCAGGATCTGCTCCGCATCGACATGCATCGTCCGGAACTTCAGCGCCCGGAACGACCGCGTGCCGCCGGCCCAGCGAGCTTGGCGGAACAGCAGCGGCCCCCTGCTGTCCAGCTTGATGCCGGTCGCGATCAGCAGAAGCAGAGGCGTCACCAGAAGCAGCAGCAACGCCGACGTGACGATGTCGAAGCCGCGCTTCAGCATCGGCGTCACGCTGGCGCCCAGCGGCCGGCGGACCTCCAGCGACAGGATGCCCGACAGGTCGCGCACCCGCGTATTGACCGTCTGGAGCCCGTTCCACTCCGGCACGACCAGGATGGTCGAGAACGGCAGGTTGCCGATCATCTCCTGTAGTCGTTCCGGCTGGTTGTGGGGCACCGCGAGGATGCCGACAGAGGCGTAACGCTCCAGCCGCTCATCGACCGAGTTGCCGCCGGGAGCCACCACCGGCAACCCCTCGACCGTCGTTCCCCAGCGGCCAGGGTCCTCATCGATGAACAGCACGGGATTGTATCCCAGGTGCTCGTTCTGACCGAGACGCCGAACGATATCGACACCGGTCTTGCCGGCGCCGACGACGACGCAGGGACGGCCCCAGAGACGCAGGCGCATCAGCACGCCGCGCCCAAGAGCATCGGAAACCCAAATCAGGATTGCCAGCACCAGCAGGGCCATCAAAAGACCGGAGTTCAGCCAGTGCGAGGCGTTGAACTGAAGATCGAGGATCGTGACGCCGACAACGGTACCCAGCAGAATCATGAACTGCCGGCGAAGCCGCTCGACCGGAGACATGCCATAGCCGGGATAAAGGCCGACCATGCCTTTCAGCAGCGGGACGACCAAAAGAATACCGGCAAGCACCTGAGCTTCGTAGGCGACGTCGAAAGAAAAGGAGTAAGCGTCGGCGGACATGGCCTGAACGCCCAGATGAGCGACCAGAACAGCGAAAAAGACCGCAGTGGCATCGACGAAGAACTGGAAGAGGGCGGGTTGCAGCGAACGAAGCTGCCCCCGCGTTCTCTGAGCAGGACCAGATTTTACGGAAATCTGGAAGTCATTGAGCATTCTGAAATTCCCCGCGCCGGTTGCCGGACGCCAGCAGACCGGCTGATTCACATCTTCTCACCGAATGTGAGATCGAGAGCTTCGCGTAGCAGAACCCGATAATGCACTGCAACATTCACATGCATGCAAGAAATGGTAAAGACAAAATGCCTTCAACCACCGGACAATATCGACGTAAGCCCGTTGGCAGGTCTCAGAAATCGCACGAGAATTTAAAATTTGAGCCTTAAACGATTCTATGCTTGTCTGGGCTTGCTTCACCACTTCTGCGCCGTCTTATACTTAACTAATCAACAAAATATATCCAGATTCCTTTCCGTATTACGCTCGTTGGCTCCATTAGAGTGTTGCAATCAAGCCGCTATGGCTCATGGAGGTGGCTTCGGTTCATCATCGATAAAATGCCTCACGCGGGCCATTGGTTGCGGGAAGCGCCGCAGTACCTCGAATACCCAATATAATTGAGCGAGATACCACGGCGGCTTTAGTCCTTCGGAAAGTCGCTCAGGGCGGAAAGGCGCTCAGGGCTTGTGCCCCACTGTATCAGCGACATAGGCGCGCCGCTGGCCGAGCGGACGCTCCAATCCCTTCGTCGTGTCCCGCGCCGTCTGGTGCTCCATCTCCGCGTTGAGTTCGGCGCCCAGCAGGACGGCGTAGGAACTCAGGTTGAACCAGAGCAGCAGGATGATGACGGCCCCCATGGCACCGTATGTCTTGTTGTAGTCGGCGAAATTGGAGACGTAGACCGAGAAGGCGACCGAGCCCAGCAGCCAGATCGCCGTGGCGACTACCGCTCCCCAGCTTACCCAGCGCCACCTGGGCGCGTCCCGATCCGGCGCGTACCGGTAGAGTACAGCCAGCGCCAGGATGATCGCGACCGCCAGGATCGGCCAGCGCGCCAGCCGGATCGTCCATTCCACCGTCTCGCCCAGGTTCAGGTAGCCGATCACGACAGGCAAGCCGACGACCACGGCCAGCGTGACGATCATGAAGACGATCAGCGCCAGGGTCAGGGCCAGCGCTATCGCGTTGAGCTTGATGAAACTGCGTTTTTCCACCTCGTCATAGGCGATGTTGAGCGCAGTGATCATGGCGATGACCCCGCGCGAAGCACTCCACAGCGTCAGCGCGATGCTCAGGACCACGCCGAAGCCCAGTTGTCCGCCGGATGCGGAGGTCACGGCGGTCAGCTGATCGACCATGATGGAGCGTGCGTCCTCCGGGATCACGCCGGCGACCGCTTCGAAGTTCCGCTGCACGTCGGCCGGGTCGGCGACGAGGCCGTAGATCGACACCGTGGCGGCAAGCATCGGGAAGATCGCCAGCATCAGGTAGAAGGCGACCCCGGCGGCGATCATGGAGATGTTGTCCTTGGACGTCTCGTCCTTGACCCGCAGCAGGATGTCCCTCCAGCCTCTGGCCGGGAACTGGCGCGGGTGATCGGCTTCCCGGCCTCGGCCATCGCCACGGGCCAACGCCTGATCCGCGTCTTTCCCCTTGTTGCGCCCCTGGCTGGGGCCGGTGTAGCGATCCGCCATGACTTCGCGGTGGGCGGATTTGCTCAATCCAAGCATGTTCAGATCTCTCCGCTCACGACGTGGCGTTCTTCAAGGCGCTCATCCGGTTGTGGGTCTGCTGGATGGCGTGGAAATGGGCGCCGACCAGCACGCGGGTTTCTTCCGGCAGGTCGGCGTGAAGCGCCATGCGGAAGGTCTCCAGCGCTGAATCCTCGCCGTTCTCGATGGCGCCTATGATGGCTGGGGTTTCTCCGGTGACGAGGGCACGCCGCAGCTCGCTCCAGGCGGGATGAGGGCGGCTGGGCGCCATGACGCCGACCAGCGGCGTGGCGCCATGCCGGCGCACCTCGGCGTCGAGGGCAGCGGCGGCCCGTTCATGCTGCTGGCCGATTTCCCTCACGATCGCCTGTATGTCCTTGTCGGCGATCTTCGATTCGGCCTGACGGAGACCGTCAACCCCCTGAAGCGTCACGGAGATCAGCGGCGACAGGACCTCGGCGATCTGATCCGGACCGAGGCGGCTGATGCGTCTGGAGCCGGTGTCGTCGCGCGGCTGCTGCGGCCGGTTCATCGCGAAGGCCAGCCAAAGCGCGCCGATGCCGATCATGACGACCGGAATCGGATTGTTGCGGATGGCATCGCCAAGGCGGCTGGGATTGCCGCGCATGACGTCCTTGACCATGTCGACGGCGCCGGCCGTGAGTTGCCCCGGCGACAGCCTGAATTCCAGCTCGTCCAGCGTACGGTCCATGCGGGAGCGGATATCGGCGATGTCGCGCTCGATCTCGTCCGGGCTGCGGTCGGCGTTCCCGTCGTTTGCGTTCTGACCAATTCCGTCGGACGGGCCGGCTCCGGGCTCCGGTCCTCTTGAAGCTCTCAAGTCATCGTTGTCGTTATTGCGATTCATCCCGGTATACTCCATGCCCCATTTGCCGCCATTCAACACGGGGCCTGGGTCTGTGTTCCGGAATTGGCCGGGGCAGGCTCAAGCCAAGGCAGGCTCAAGACTGTACGCCCTCCAATGAACTCGGAAAAACAGGTGAGGCCGAGAATGATCCCCGACAGGAAGATCGATGTGAACCGCGCCAGGGCTGAAACACCCGGCGTTGACCATGTCACCCACTTCAACAATGCGGGAGCCGCCCTTATTCCCCTGCCGGTGCTGGACGCCGTGACCGGACACCTGCATCTCGAAGCCCGGATCGGGGGCTACGAGGCGGAAGAGGAGGCCGCCGGCGCGGTCGCGCGCACCTATGACGCGGTGGCGGCCCTGCTGAACTGCCGTCGGGACGAAGTCGCCATCGTGGAGAACGCGACGGTCGGCTGGGACATGGCTTTCTACGGCTTGGCCCAGACCTTCACCACCGGAGACCGCATCCTGACCTCGATGGCGGAGTACTCCAGCAACTACATCCCCTTCCTTCAGGTCGCCAGACGCACCGGCGCGGTGATCGAGGCCGTACCCAACGACAGGCACGGACAGCTCGACGTCGATGCCCTTGCCGGCATGATCGACGAGCGCGTCAGGCTGATCGCCATCACCCATATTCCGACCAACGGCGGGCTGGTCAATCCCGCCGCCGATGTCGGGAGGATCGCGAGGCGGCACGGCATCCCCTACCTGCTGGACGCTTGCCAGACCGCCGGGCAGATGCCGATCGACGTCGAGGAAATCGGCTGCGACATGCTGTCGGCGACCGGCCGCAAGTTCCTGCGCGCGCCGCGCGGCACCGGCTTCCTGTATGTCCGCAAGGATCTGCTGGAACGGCTGGAACCACCCTTCCTCGACAACCACGCGGCGACCTGGGTAGCGCCCGACCGTTACGAGATCAACGCCGACGGCCGCCGGTTCGAGAACTGGGAAAGCAACATAGCCGCCAAGATCGGCTTGGGCGTAGCGGTCGATTACGCCCTGGGCTGGGGCCTGGACGCGATCTGGGAGCGGGTGCGCGGCCTGGGTGACCTGCTGCGCTCGCGCATCGCCGGACTGCCCGGCTTCACCGTCCGGGACTTAGGCGAAGTCCGCTGCGGCATCGTCACCTTCACGGGACCGCGTCCGCCGGCGGAGACCAAGGCG
>DASQKT010000161.1:0-8775 GCA_035630415.1 Skermanella sp. | reverse complement strand
GCTGTATCGGCAACTTCAGTCTCCTGGGTAGGTAAGATGGTTCAGGCCGCCACCGCCGGATGGTGGAAGCGCTGGATGCGGAATGGCGAGATCGGCAGGGCGGTGCCATTGCCCGTGATCATGTCGGCGAGTATCCGCCCGACGATAGGACCGAGTTGGAAGCCATGGGCGGAGAAGCCGAAGGCGTGGAAGACGCCAAGCTCCGTGCCGCTGGGGCCGATGACCGGGATCTGATCCGGCATGCGGGCCTCGATACCGGCCCAGGCCCGTACGACGGTGGCGCTCCGCATGATGGGGAACAGGTCCCAGACCGTGCGCGCGTTGATCGCTAGGTTGGTGAAGTCCAGTTCCGTCCGGTTCTCGTCGGGCGACGCCCGCCCCAGCATGCCGCCGCCGATCAGGACCGTCCCATTGGGGAACTGCTTGAACGACAGCGTCCTGCCGGTCGCTCCCACGACGGGCTTGATGAAGGGCGGCAGGCGGGCGGTGATCATCAGCATGGGAGCGATGACTTCCAGCGGTACCGGCTCGCCCAATTGGGTGGCAATGCGGTTGGCCCAGGCTCCCGCGCAGTTGACCAGGACGGGCGCCTCGAACCGCCCGCCGGCGGCTGTTTCGACACGCCAGTTCAGGCCGGCGCGGGCGACGCGGGTGACGATCGACCCTTCCTCGAACCGGGCGCCCAGGCTTTCCGCCTTGCGCTTGAAGGCGAAGGTGGTGCGGTACGGAATGGCGGCGCCGTCCCCGCGCGAGACGACGGCCCCAACGCAGTGCGGCGCTATCGCCGGGACCAGCCGGCGGAGTTCCGCCTGATCTACCACCTCCTCGTGGCTGAAACCCAGGGCGCGGAGTTCGGCGACGCGGGCATGCCCGTCCGCCAGTTCCTCCTCGGTCTCGGCCACCTTGATCTGCCCGTGGCATTCGAACCCGCAGTCGTCGTCCACCAGCTCGCCGATGCGATGCCACAGCGCCATGGACGCCACCGACAGCGGGATCTCCGCCACGTGGCGGCCAAGCTGGCGCACCCCGCCGGCATTCACGCCGGAAGCATGGCGCCCGATATGGTCCTTCTCCACGACCAGCACGCGGACGCCCCGCTGCGACAGGTGCAGGGCGGTGGAGCAGCCGTGGAGGCCGCCCCCGATGACGATGACGTCGTATCCGGACATGGCTTATGCGTCCTCAGTGATGCAGGACGGCGTCGATCTCGTCCTCGCGCTTGGGCAGCGAGGCAAGCTCCGCCAGCGTGATCGGCTTGACGGGAGGACGCAGGCGGTAATAACCGACGTCTGCCGGGGAAACTCCCCGTGCGTCCGCGATCACCTCGGTCACCGTCGGCCCGCACAGCCTTCCCTGGCACGGACCCATGCCGCAGCGGAGGAACGACTTCGCCTGATTCGGGCCGCTGCACCCCAGCTTAACGGCATCGCGGACCTGCGCCGCCGTGACTTCCTCGCAACGGCAGACGATGGTGTCGTCCGTCGGTACGCGGAACTCCTTGGCCGGCTTGTAGAGCGTGTCGAGGAAAACCCGTCCCTGCTTGGCCTTCTCCAGTGCTTCCCGATGCGGAGCCGCGTCGCGGTCGCGCTGCTGGCGGTCGATCCGGCCAAGGCGATGCAGCGCGTCCAGCGCCGTCAGCCGGCCCTGATGCTCGGCGGAGAGCGCGCCGCCGATGCCGGCACCGTCTCCGGCAAGGGAAACGCCCTCGACGGTGGTCGCACCCCAGTCATCGGTCTGAGGCTTCCAGCAGCGTTGGGCATCGTCCCAGGACTGGGCACAGCCGATCGCATTGGCGAGGTTGAGGTTGGGGATAACGCCCTGGTGAAGCAGCAGCGTTTCGGCGGGAAGCCGCTGTTCCGCCCCGTTGCCCTGACGGTAGACGACGGACCGGACCTGTCCGTCTCCTTCCGCGCGGAGGGCAGTGACGTTGCCGATCACCTTGATCTTGCGGCGGACGTCGAGCAGCAGCTTCAGCCCCTTGCCGATATAGCCGGAGCGCGCGAAGCCTGCCATGTGCGGCATTGCCTGCCGCCAGTTGGCCCTAGGCGTGGTATCGAGAATGGCGGTGATTTCAGCACCTACGCGGAGATACTGCCACGCCAGCAGCCACAGCAGCGGCCCGGTTCCGGCCAGCACGACGTTGCCGGTAGCCACCAGCCCGGAAGACTTCAGCAGCACCTGAGCCGCCCCGGCTCCCATCACGCCGGGCAGCGTCCAGCCGGGAATGGCGAAGGGCCGCTCCAGCGCACCGGTGGCGAGGATGATATGCTTGGCCGGCAGGATGCGCGCCGCACCCTCCCGCGACAACCCGATCTCCAGGGTGCGGGAAACGCTCCACACCGTCGTACCGGCCAAGTAATCGGCACCGCTCTCCTGGAACGGCTTCACCAGCCCGGCGCCGTGCCAGTAGTCGGGACCGAGCACCTTCGGGTCGCGGACGGGGGTTTCCGTGACCGAGCGATAGATCTGACCTCCCGGCGCCGGCTGCTCGTCCAGCAGGACCGTGGAAATGCCCTGGCGTGCCGCCAGCGTCGCGGCGGCGAGGCCGGCGGGGCCGGCGCCGATGACGGCAAGGTCGTAGCTCGTCTTGATGTCGCTCACCGGTCGATCTCCCGCTTGCCGTCCTGGGTTTCGATCCGCATGCCGGGTGCCACCCGAACCTGACAGCCCTGCCGGTTGCCGACGTCGTCGATCGTCACCAGACAGTCGAAGCAGACGCCCATCATGCAGTAGGGCGAACGGGGAGCGCCCGATACCGGCGTGTTCCGGCAGACGATGATCCCATTGGCGAGAAGGGCGGCGGCGACGGTGTCACCCGCCAGCGCCTCGACGGCGCGGCCATCCACGGTGAACGGAACCCGCTCGCCGGCGGCGTCATGCAGCCTTCGGAACATCGAACCTCCGGGCGCTGAATACATCGAATTCCTCGGGCAGTTTGCCGGCCGCGATATGCGGAGCCAGCGCCAGGGCATGGTTGGCGGCCAGGGTGACGCCGCTGTGGCAGGTGGCGACGAAGGCGCCGGGCATGGTGACGGACTGCTCATAGATCGGGAAGCCGTCGGGGCTCAGCACCCGAAGGGCAGCCCAGGTCCGCACCACGTTCAGCTTGCCCAGCAGCGGGAAGACGCGGACCGCGCGCTCCGCGATGGTGGAGGTGACGCCCGGCCGCACCGTCGTGTCGAAGCCGGCGTCCTCGAAGCTGTCGCCGATCATGACGCCGCCCTCGTCGGTCTGGCGGATATAGCCGACCGGGAACTTCAGGAACGGCGCCGTCTTCTCCGTCACGATGACGTGGCCGCGTTCCGGCCGGACGGGAGCGTTGAGGCCGACCATGGGGGCCAGCCGGGCGCTGTCGTGGCCGGCGGCCAGCACGATCCTGCCGGCCCGGACCTCGCCGCCGCCCGCCGTCGTCAGGCGGAAGCCGCCGTCGCGGTGCTCGATGCTCTCGACCCGCCGGTTCGGCAGGTAGGCCGCCCCGAAGCGATTCAGCCCGGTATGCAGGGCGCGGAACAGCTTCAGCGAGTTGCAGTGGCCGTCCAGCGGGCAATAGCTCGCCCCGGCGACATCGGGACCGATGAACGGCATCTCCTTCGCGACGGCGGCGCGGTCCATGATCTCGTAGTCGTAGCGGAGCATGGCCTGCTGGTTGTGCAGCCGCTTCAACTGGTTGGCGCGGTCTTCCAGCTCGGCTTCCGATAGGGCCGGCATGAAGCCGCCGGGCCGCTCGAAGCAAACGTCGATGCCGGTCTGGTCGCGCAGCAGGGACGCAAGTTCGCCCCAACTGTCGGAGGAACGCCGGGTCCAGGCGCCGTATTCCGGCATGCCCAGCCCCTTGCCCTGCACCCAGACCAGCGCGAAGTTGCCGCGCGACGGACGGACGGCGACGTCGCCCTCGTCCAGTATGGCGACCTTCTGGCCGAGGCGCGCGAGCCCCCAGGCGGTCGCCGACCCGACGAGCCCGCCGCCGACAACGGCGACGTCGTAATCGGATCTCTGTTCAGCAGACATCGTGGAAATCACTCCTGTCCACGGCCGACCAGCAGCCGCTCAAGTCCGTAAAGGCGGTCCAGGACCAGCATCGCCGCGACCGTCATGAAGATCAGCGCGGCGGAGACGGCTGCCACCAGCGGATCGATGTTGTCCTGGATGTAGAGGAAGAGGCGGACCGGCAGCGTCGTCGTCTCGGGCGAGGCGATGAAGACGGTCATCGTCACTTCGTCGAAGCTGTTGATGAAGGCCAGCACCCAGCCGCTGGCGACGCCCGGCAGGATCAGCGGCAGCGTCACCCGGCGGAAGGTGGTGAACGACGAGGCTCCCAGCGAGGCCGCCGCGTTCTCGATCGACCGGTCCATGCCGGTGGACGACGCCAGGATCAGCCGGAGCGCGAAGGGGATGATGATGACGACATGGCTCAGCACCAGTCCGGTGAAAGTGCCGCCCAGTCCGATCTGCGTGAAGAAGCGCAGGAAGGCGATGCCGAGCACGATATGCGGCACCATCAGCGGCGACAGGAACAGCGCCGTCATGACCTCGCGTCCAGGGAACTGGTGCCGTGCGATGGCGAGGGCGGCAGGGATCGAGAACGCCACCGCCACCGTCGATGACAGTGCGCCGAGCAGGAGGCTGTCCCGGAAGGCCCGGACGAATTCCGGATTGTCGCCGATCGCGTAGAACCAGCGGAGCGAGACGCCGTTGGTCGGCAGCGACAGGTAGCCTTCCGGCGTGAAGGCGACGGCGCAGACGATCAGGATGGGCGCCAGCAGGAAGCCCAGGAACAGCACGTGGAAGACGAGGGCCAGGGGGCTGTTGCGGTTCATTCGAACACCTGCTTGTAGCGACGCTCGATCAGCCGGTTGCAGCCGACGATGATGACGATGTTGGCGATCAGCAGCAGGATCGCGACAGCGGCGCCCAGCGGCCAGTTGAGCGTGTTCAGGAACTCGTCGTAGGCCAGGGTGGCCGCGACCTTCAGGCGCCGGCCGCCGATGATGGCCGGGGTGGCGAAGGCGCTGGCCGCCAGCGCGAAGACGATGATCGAGCCGGACAGGATGCCGGGGACGATCTGGGGCAGGACGACGCGGCGCAGCACGGTAAAGGGCTTGGCGCCCAGCGAAAGCGCCGCGTTCTCGATCTGCGGGTCGAGCCGCTGGAGCGACGCCCAGACCGACAGCACCATGAACGGCACCAGCACATGGGTCAGCGCAATGACGACGCCGGTTTCGGTATACATGAACTCGATCGGGGTCGAGATCACGCCGACCGCCATCAGTCCCTGGTTGATCAGCCCGGTGGAACCCAGCAGCAGCGCCCAGCCCAGCGTCCGCGACACGACCGAGATCAGCAGCGGACCCAGCACGATCAGCAGGCAGATGCCGCGCCAGGGGGAGCGCATCCGGCGCAGGATATAGGCTTCCGGCGCGCCGATCGCGGCGCAGATCAGCGTGACCAGAAAGGCGATCCGGAAGGTCCGAAGGAAGACTTCGTGGAAGTAGCTGTCGGAGAAGATCTCGACGTAGTTGCCGAGCTGCCAGACGTCCTGGATGCCGGTGTAGAAGCCGAAGCTGTTGAGCGACAGCAGTGCTGTCATCGCCAGCGGGACCAGCAGCAGCACCGCGAACAGCGCCAGGGCAGGCAGGCTCAGCAGGTACGGCACCCAGCGCTGGCGGTTCGCCGGAGCGGGGGAGGGGGACGCCGTCGTCTCAGGCGTAGTGGTCAACGAGTTGGAGTCCGGCAAGGCGGTCATGAAGCGCCAGCCTGAGCGGCCATCACCCGCATGTCCTCGGGGCGCCAGCCGACCATGACCCGCTCGTTCTCCTGCGGCATCGCCTGCCCGTCGTGCTGGCGGATCACCATCACCTGACCGGCTTCCGTCCTGACTTCGAACAGCCACTGCGTTCCTTGGAAGACCCGCGCCTGAACCATGCCCGGCACGCCGGCATCGGGGACGAAGGCGACCTTCTCCGGACGGACGGTCATCACGCCGGGACCGGCGGGAACGTCCGGCCCGACCGGCCAGGATGCGCCCGACACGTCGATCCGGCCGGTGCCGCCGTCATGCCTCACCATGCCCTGAAGCAGGTTGGTCCGGCCCAGGAAGTTGGCGACGAAGGCGCTGGCCGGGCGGTCGTAGGCTTCCTGCGGGGCCGCCACCTGCTCGACCTTGCCCTTGTTCATCACGACGACGCGGTCCGACAGGGCCATCGCCTCCGACTGATCGTGGGTGACCAGGATCATGGTGGTGCCGACGGTGCGCTGGATGCGCCGGAGTTCGATCTGCATCTCCTCTCGCATTTTGGCGTCCAAATTGGACAGCGGTTCGTCGAGCAGCAGCAGGTCCGGCTTGATGACGAGGGCGCGGGCAAGCGCCACGCGCTGCTGCTGGCCGCCGGACATCCGCTTGGGATGGCGGTCGCCATAGGCGCCGAGGCCGACCAGATTCAGCGCTTCGGTCACCCTGCGGTCGCGGTCGGCGCGCGACACGCCGCGCATCTCCAGGCCGAACGCGACGTTTTCCGCCGCCGTCATGTGCGGGAACAGCGCGTAGCTCTGGAAGACGATGCCCAGGCCGCGCTCGTTTGGCTTCTTCGCCAGCAGGTCGGCGCCGTTCAGGGTGACCCGGCCCGATGTCGGATCGGTGAACCCGGCGATCATCTGGAGCGTGGTGGTCTTGCCGCAGCCGGACGGGCCGAGCAGCGAGACCAGCTCGCCCTTCTCGACGTCGAGCGAGATGCCGTCGACCGCAAGGTACTGGTTGAACCGCTTGGTCAGTTGATCGAGGACAAGATAAGGCAAGGATAAATCTCCACAGCCGGCAAGCGGGCTTGCGCCCGCCTTAAGATCAAGGGGTCAGCGCTCGACTTCGCGGGTCCAGCGCTTGTTCCAGACCTCGCGGTTGGCGTTGATCGTGTCCCAATCCACCACCAGCAGCTTGCTCATCTGCTCCGGCCCGTAGGGCAGGCCGGTCTGCTGCTCGGGCTTGAGTTCGACCGTCTTGTTCATCGGGCCGAAGCCGGCGTCTACCGCCAGCGCCGTCTGCGCCGTCGGCATCAGCATGTACTGGATGAACTGCTGCGCCTCGGCCGCCTGCTTGCTGCCCGTCACCTGACAGGCGGCCGATGCCAGCACGACGCCGCCTTCCTTGGGATAGACGAAGGCGGCGGGGAAGCCGGTATCGGCCAGCGCCTTGACCCGGCCCGAACCCCAGACCGCGATGTTGGCCTGACCGCTCTGGAACAGCTCGGTCATCTTGCCGGGCGACGGCTCGTAGGCCAGGACGTTGGGGTTGATCTTGTCGCTGAATTCCTTGAAGCCCGGCTCGATGTTCTTCTCGCCGCCGCCGTTCAGCCGCGCCATCATCACCAGGGCGTGCAGGCCGTAGGAGTTGTTGATCGGCGGGACGACCAGCTTCTTCCTGTACTTCGCGTCCTCGATGTCCTTCCACGAGGTCGGCGCCGGCCAGCCGTTCTCGTCGAACACCTTCTTGTTGTAGACAATGCCGGTGCCGACGGCGCCGAAGTTGACGGCCTTGTTGGACGGGATCTTGGCAAGGTCGTACAGGTCGTCGTAGACAGGGGCCTTCGCCAGATCGGCGCAGAAGCCCAGCGCCACCGCCTGATACATCGGGCCGTCGTCCAGGATGACCAGATCGATCTGCTGGTTGCCCTTCTGGGCCTGGAGCTTGGCGAGGTTGTCGGTCGAGTTGCCGGCGACGTATTCGACCTTCACGCCGTGCTCCCGCTCGAAGCCGGGGATGATCTCCTTCCGCATCGTCTGCTCGAAGGAACCGCCGTAAGCCGCGACGTAAAGGGTCTTCTGCTGCGCCTGCGCCGTGCCGCACCATACGGCGGCCGTCGCCATCAAACCATAAACCAAAGCCCGCATCTGTCTCTCTCCTGTTCTGCCTTTGATTGCCGAGGTGCGCTATTGCCGGTGCGCTTGAGCGACAGGTTCGCCCCGTGGCTGCATAATCGTCAAATCGAATTGCTGGCGGTTCTCATAACCAAATATTATGCTGTAACCGATCCGAAGCTTTTGGAGTTGTCCCCTCACGTGCTCAATCCCCGCCAGATCGAAGCCTTCCGCGCCGTCATGCTGACCGGCGGCATCACATCCGCCGCCGAGCTGATGAATATCTCCCAGCCGGCGGTAAGCCGCCTGATCGGCGACCTGCAATACGCGCTGAAGCTGACGCTGTTCGAGCGGCGCGGCTCGCGGATCACGCCGACCAGCGAGGCGCAGTTGCTCTATCAGGAGGTCGAGCGGTCCTTCGTCGGGCTGGAGCGGATCGAGCAGGCAGCGCGCGACCTGGAATCGCGCCGGGCAGGGACGCTGCGGGTCGCGGCGATGCCGGCCCTGGCGATCGGCTTCCTGCCGCGCTTCGTCGCCCGCTTTTTGGAGCAGAGGCCGCGCGTGGACGTGTCGCTCTGGGGCAGCAGTTCGACGCTGGTGCTGGATTGGGTGGCGGCGGGGCAGTGCGAGTTGGGGTTTGGCCAGACCCCGGTCGAGCACGCCACCGTCCTGAGCGAGAAGCTGCCGCCGGTCCCGGCAGTCGCCATCATCCCCAGCGATCACTGGCTGGCTGAAAAGCAGCGTATCGTCCCGGAGGACTTCGCCAACGAACCCTTCATCTCACTGGGATCTTCGACGCTGCTCCGCTACCGGATCGACGCCGTCTTCGCCGACCACGGCGTCAACCGGAAGCAGCGGATCGAGACGCAGTTGACGATGATCGCCTGCGCGCTGGTCGCCGCCGGCTCCGGCGTCGCCATCGTCGAT
>DASQKT010000160.1:0-2054 GCA_035630415.1 Skermanella sp. | reverse complement strand
GGGCAGTTTCTCCTGCGCCACCTTGACCATCCGCGCCCACATGAAGCCGACGGCCACCAGCGCGAACAGGCGCAGGTAGTCGGTGGAGGCGGCCCCGGCCTCGTCCGGGTTCTTCATGCCGCGCTGGGCGATCAGCGCCGTTGCCTGCTGGAGCTTGCCGAACGCCTTGGCCAGCGGGATGACGAATTCCAGCAGGGCCGGGTCCTCCTGGTTCTCTTCCAGGAACTCCGACACCGGATGGAAGAAGCGGCGGAGCAGGCGGCCCATGTCCTGCGGCAGCTTGCGGCCGACCAGATCCAGCGCTTGGATGCCGTTGGCGCCTTCGTAGATTTGGGCGATTCGCGCGTCGCGGACGAACTGCTCCATGCCGTATTCGCGGATGTAGCCGTGCCCGCCGTAAATCTGGACGCCCATATTGGTCGTCTCGAATCCGATATCGGTGAAGAACGCTTTTACGATCGGCGTCATCAATGCCACCAGATCGTCGGCTTCCGCCCTGACGGCCGGATCGGGATGCTTGTTAAATACGTCGATGTTCAGGCCGATCCAGCAGGCCAGCGCGCGGCAGCCTTCGGTATAGGCCCGCATCGTCATAAGATTTTTTCGGACGTCGGGATGAACGATGATCGGATCGGCCGGCTTGTCCGGCGCCTTGGTGCCCGTCAGCGAACGTCCCTGAAGCCGGTCGCGGGCATAGCTGACGGCGTTCTGATAACTGACTTCGGCCAGACCGAGGCCCTGGATGCCTACGCCGAGACGCGCCGCGTTCATCATGGTAAACATGGCGCGCATGCCCTTATGGGGTTGGCCGACCAGCCAGCCCTTCGCGGCGTCGAAATTCATCACGCAGGTAGATGAGGCCTTGATGCCCATCTTGTGCTCGATCGACCCGCACATGACGCCGTTGCGCATGCCCGGCGTACCGTCCTCGCGCGGAAGGAACTTGGGCACCAGGAACAGGCTGATGCCCTTGGTGCCGGGAGGAGCGTCGGGCAGTTTCGCCAGTACCAGATGAAGGATGTTCTCGGTCAGGTCGTGCTCGCCGGCCGAGATGAAGATCTTGGTGCCGGTGATCGCGAACGAGCCGTCGCCGCTGTCGTCGGGCACCGCCTTGGTCCGGATCATGCCGAGGTCGGTGCCGCAATGCGGCTCCGTCAGGCACATCGTCCCCGACCACGTGCCGTCCACCAGGTTCGGCAGGTAGGCCCGCTTCAGTTCGTCGGTGCCGTGCAGGTAGAGCGCGTTATAGGCGCCATGGCTGAGACCCGGATACATGCCGAACGACAGGTTGGCGGAGCACAGGAACTCCTCCAGCACGAAGTTGACGACGTGCGGCAGGCCCTGGCCGCCGTATTCCGGATCGGCGGACACTCCCGTCCAGCCACCCGCGATGAACTGGGCGTAGGCTTCCGGGAAACCGGCAGGCGTGCGGACGACGCCGTTCTCGTAGCGGCAGCCTTCCTCGTCGCCGGAGCGGTTGAGCGGCTGGAGCACGTTTTCCGCCAGCTTGGCGCCTTCCTCCAGCACCGCTTCGATCAGGTCGGGCGTATGGTCCTCGTGACCCGGCAGTTCGGCAAGCTGGCCGATGGAGAAGACTTCGTTGAGCACGAAACGGACGTCGTTCAGAGGCGCCTTGTAGGTCGGCATGATTTCGGTCTCCCTCAGTTCCGCAGCGGCTTGCCGGTGGTGAGCATGTGTTCGATCCGGGCGACGGTGTTGCGGTTGCGGACCAGCTTCATGAAGGCGGTGCGCTCCAGTTCCAGCAACTCGTCCTCGTCCAGCTCCACCGTGATGTCGGTGTCGCCGCCGCTGAGCACGCCAGCCAAGGCGGAGGAAACAGTCACGTCATGGGGCGTGGCCTTGCCCTGGAGATGAAAACCTTCCACCGCCAGATCGAGCGCCGCCCTGGCGGTCGGGCCGGGCAGCCGGAGCTTCACCGGCTCCGGCGGCTTGTAGTCTGCCGCCAGCACCAGCGCTTTAGCCTTCGCGTCGGCCAGCAGGCGGTCGCGGTTCATCGTGATGCCGTCGGTCGGACGCAGGAACATCAGGTCGCG
>DASQKT010000159.1:0-7247 GCA_035630415.1 Skermanella sp. | reverse complement strand
GAGTCAGGCATGGGGAGACCTGCCATCAAGGCGATTCTCCTGGTCGGCATCCGGGAAAACACCCCGACTGCGGGCAACGCAACGGTCGTTGCGGCCCTGCTGCTCGCCTTCTCAACCTAAGATCAGATTTTCAACGGGCTGTTATAGCTGAAACGGACGATTCCCGCCAGCGATGGCGAGTTGTTGTTGGGCGACGGCCCAACCTACGGGTTCCGGCGCTCGTAGGTTGGGCCGTCGCCCAACAACGACCCGCATGCGAACGGGGAAATCATCTGTTTGAACCAGAACACTAGGCCATTTTGCGCCATTCTGATTGCGCCCGACAATCACCTCAATCGTCTCGCGAAGCACAAGCGGCTCTGTCTTGCCTTGGGGTCGGCACTCATCCATTAAGGGTCCCAGCACCGCCAATTGATCGTCACCCAGGAAAATAGGTCTGCTTTGTTCTGTCACCCTACATAGATAGGCGCAGTGATCAAGCCATAATAGGCTATAGTTGAACTAATTGATTTTTTTGTAGCACTCCTCCCTCAATACAACTTCGGCACCCAACGCTGCGAGTCCTTCGCCGGCCGCTTATACCCCGTGTCCTCCTGCCTCGGCGGCAGTTCCAGCGCCTCCGGCAGCAGCGCCTTGTACGGGATCTGACCCAACAGGTGGGCGATGCAGTTCAGGCGGGCGCGTTTTTTGTTGTCGGCGTCTACGACGTGCCAGGGGGTGCGTTTCAGGTCGGTGTGTTTCAGCATCAGGTCCTTGGCCTGGGAGTACTCGACCCAGTGCTTGCGCGACTCCAGGTCCATCGGGCTCAGCTTCCAGCGCTTGATCGGGTTGTTGGTGCGCTCGGTGAAGCGGCGCTCCTGTTCCTCGTCGCTGACGGAGAACCAGTACTTGATCAGGATGATGCCGGAACGCACCAGCATGTCCTCGAACACCGGGCAGGAGTGCAGGAACTCCTTGTATTCCTCGTCGGTGCAGAAGCCCATGACCTTCTCGACGCCGGCGCGGTTGTACCAGCTTCGGTCGAACAGGACGATCTCGCCCTTGCCCGGCAACTGCGAGACATAGCGCTGGAAATACCATTGGCCGCGCTCGCGCTCGGTCGGAGTGCCGAGAGCGACGATGCGGCAGATGCGGGGGTTCAGGCTTTCGGCGATTCGCTTGATGACGCCGCCCTTGCCGGCGGCATCGCGGCCTTCGAAGATGATGCAGACCTTCAAGCCTTCGACCCGCACCCATTCCTGGAGCTTGATCAGTTCGAACTGAAGGCGGGCCAGCTCGTCGATGTACTTATACTTCTTGACCGGCTTTTCCGGGAGGCTGCCATGATCCAGGCCCTGCCAATGGGCTTCGACGGCGGCGGTTTCCCGCGCGTCGGTCAGCACCTCGCCGCCGACTTCCAGCCCGTTGCCCTTGGTCTTCTTGCCCTTTGCCTTCTTGTCGCCCATGGCAGCCCTATCTCCCCCAGATGCGCCGGCCCGAAGCTGCCGGTCGATGATTGCGGGTATGTTATGACACCTTGGGCCGATACAGCGTGACATTGTCCCCCATGCGGAACTTTGCCGCACCACGACGCCGGGGATGGGCGAAAGCGCGGCATGATGGTAAATAATATCTTTACCGGTTTCAGGATAAACCGAATGCCGCTGGGTAAGCTGCTGTCCGGGGAAATGCGCCGTGCTGATGAATGTGCTGGAAGTTGCCGTCTTCGCGATGGTTGTCCTTGGACCGAACCAGCGGCCCTTCAACTGCGAGGTTTCGGTCGGCGGCGTGCGCTGTTCCCATGGCATCGCGGCGTTCCGCGAAGGGGTCAACGACATCGTGATGTCCGACGGCGTCAAGGTGGTCAAATCGCAGAAGGGCGAGTTGCAGTTCTCCAACGGGGTCATCGCCAAGATGGACGCGGAAGGCTGGGTCCAGTTCTCCAACGGCGTCGCGGTGCGGCGCGAAACGTCGGAGCAGTTCCGCTTCAGCACCGGCATGGTCTGCCGGTTCACCGCGATGGGCCGGGCCGGCTGCTTCAGGGAAGCCCGGAAGCCTCGCGCACCCCAGGAGTAGTCACGCCATAAGCCTCGGCGGCGACGGCGATCTCGTCCAGCTTGGCCTGCCAGCCCGACCAGTCGTCCGCCGCCGCGATCGGCGCCCATAGCGACTCGATCTCGTCGATCAGCAGCGTGCAGGGCCGCCCTCCCGCAAAATAGGGATGGTCTAGGTTGGTGGAAGCCGCAGGCTTGCGCTTCAGCAGCCCGGCGCGGACCGGCTCGAACGCCGGGGAGCGGTAGAACTCGGCGGCTGGGCCGGCTTCGGCACGATCCACGCTGGCGGTACCGCCACGCCAGTCGAAGAAGAACTGCTCGAACGTGACCCGGCTCTTGTCCATGAAGTCGTAGACGACGCCGGCGAAGGCCATATCGTCGGCAAGTGCTGCCGGGTCCCCGCCCCGCTCCAGCCCCAGGCGGTCCAGCGTCGCCTTGCCCAGCGCGCGGGCGAAGGCGGCGGAGAAGCCGTCCAGGACGGCCTCCAGCTTGGCGGGAGAGGCGAACGGCATCAGGCATTCCGCCAATCGGGTCAGGTTCCACAGCAGCGCTTCGGGCTGCCGGCCATAGGCGTAGAGTCCATAGGGGTCGAAATAGGCCGCGACGAATTTCGGATCGTATTCGGCCAGGAACCGGTAGGGACCGTAGTCGAAGCTTTCGCCTGTGATCGTCACGTTATCGGAATTGATGACGCCGTGGACGAATCCGGCCGCCGTCCACTCCGCCCCCATGCGGGCGATGTTTGTGCAGGCTCGCTCCAGGAACGCCAGCGTCCGGGTCGCCTCGTCCGCAGACTGAAGCACCGGCCAGAGGTCCGGCATGTAGTAGCGGATGCTGTGGTCGATCAGGCGGCGCAAGCCCGCTTCGTCGTTCAGATAGGCCAGCCGCTGGAAGGTGCCGATCCTGATGTGGGAGTGGCTGAGCCGCACCAGCACGGACGAGCGGGTCGGCGACGGCTCGTCGCCCCGGTACAGGTTCTCGCCCGTCTCGATCAGGCTGAAGCTCTTCGACGTATCGACGCCGCGTGCTTCCAGCAACTGGGTCGCCAGCACCTCGCGCACGCCGCCCTTCAGCGTCAGGCGGCCGTCGGCGCCGCGCGACCACGGCGTCTCGCCGCTGCCCTTGGTGGCAAGGTCGAGCAGGCGGCCGTCCACCGGGTCGCGCAATTGAGCGAACAGGAAGCCGCGCCCGTCGCCGAGCTGCGGGTTGTAGCTGCGGAACTGGTGGCCGTGGTAGCGCAGCGCCAGCGGCCGTTCCAGGCTGCCGGGCAGCGGCTCGAACCGGCCGAAATGAGCGATCCAGTCCTCGTCCGGCAAACCGCCAAGCCCGACCCGGTCCGCCCAGCGCCGATTGCGCCAGCGCAGGATGTGGGCCGGAAAGCGCGCCGGCTCCACCGCATCGTAAAAGGCGTCGCCCAACTCCTCGTGGTGGCGGGCGGCGATGAAGACGTCCTCAACCGTTTCAGCCATGGTACCTTCGATCTTCCCAGTTCCGGTTCGATTACAGGGCAATCGCCCCGTCGGCAACAGGCGCTGTGGCGAAATAGTCGCATGCGACTTTCATATACCCGGATTCCCCGAGCTGGCACGGTGCGAGGATCGTTTGCCCTGCGTACTGAAGTTTACACAATATATACTAAAATTTTTGTTCGATATATTGCGTTAACCTAGTCAGTTTACCGTGGTGCCTGACTGCAAGCGTGTTCTGGAGAGAGTTCTGATGTCATCGGCCGACATACTTGGGCAGCTTATGGAGAAGCCGGCGGAGTTCGCGCCGTCCACCTTCGCCCAACGGGGAGTCGCGGTGGATTTCACGACCCCGCTGCTGGTCCAGTCGCGCATCCGGCAGTCCGACGGCGACCGCGTCGAACTGATCCTGCCCAACCTTGCCGGCGGCAAGGGCTCCTACATCCTGGCGTGGCGCTCGCTGGTCCAGTTCGCCACGGTGACCCTGCACGACCATGCCTTATATGACGCCGTCCTGGCGATCGAGCGGATGGACCCCGCCACCGTGCGGACCGCGACCCTGTCGGTCGCCGCCAAGGGGCTTGCCGGCCGCGATGCGATGCGGCGTGCCCAGACCCTGCTGGCGCAGGAAAAGGAAGAGGCGCTGCTGACCAACTTCCTGCTGGTCGTGGACCTGCTGAAGCTGGCCGGCATCTCGGCTCAGGAATTGATGACCGGGCGCGCTGGCGAAGATACGGAAGCCCGGATGAAACGAGCAATCTTCCAGGTCGCCCATACCTTGCAGATCTCGCCGGAAGTGCTCTACCAGCGGATCGAAGTCCTGACCCGCTCCACCTTCACGGTTGGCCTGCCCTGGGCGCCGACGCCGGGACGGCTCCGGCGGCTGCTGGGCGATCTCGACGCCTTCGCCGAGTCGCTGACCCAATGGCAGAGCCGCGACGTGACGGCGGCGGCGGAGGTCGGGCGGTTCGCGGCGGCGGTGGCCGTCCACACCACGACGCTGGCCCGGCTGACGATGGGCGAGAGCGACGGCCTGATCCGCAACGTGCTCAGCATCATGCGCAACTGGGAGCGCGACGCGAAGATCATCAGCGGCCAGATGTCCCGGCTGGCGTGGCTGCTCGACGGCTGGTCCTATATCGTGGCGCTCTGGACCTCGGTCGAGAGCGAGCCGCACGAACGCCAGCGCGACACGATCCTGGAGATGGCCCGGCTGATCCCGGTGATGCCAAGGGAAATCTCGGAATGGACCGACAGCGGGCTGGATCAGGAATCGAAATCCATCCAGCGCAAATGGGTCCGCTTGAACCAGGACTGGCGGACTGGTAGGAATTTGATGGAGGCGGTCGCCCGGAACGAAGTGCTGAAGGGAGCCATGCTGTGACCACCTGGGCAGAACTTCAGCAACTCAGCATGGCGATCGCGCAGGCGCCCGACGACAAGCTGATCCAGATCGTCCGCATCGTCGACACGCTGCCGGAACGGACACAATTGGACGAGGCGATCTCCAAGGTCCGGCACCGGCTGTTCTGGCTCAAGCCGCCGCGTCCGCTGTCGCTGGCGCGCATCCTGTTCGCTCCGGTGGAAGACATGCTCGACGGACCGCTGCTCTACCGGCGCGGCTCCAAGCGGTTCAACCGGGCGATCATCCGGCCGGTCACCGATATCTTCGAAGCGGCCATGGGCGAGGCCAAGTCGGCGGCCATCCGGTCGGAACTGGCGGGCAAGACGACCAAGCAGAGGGACTTCGCCCTGGCCTTCGGCGAACGCCTGTGGCCGGCCGCCGCCGATATCCTGGCCGACTTCGCCAAGCGGGCGGCGACCGACCAGCGCCTGCGCACCGAGCGGATCGGACGCGACGACGACGTGCTGCTCCAGATCGCCGACATGGCAGGGTTCCTCCGGCACGCCGCCCGGATCGAGCGGATGAAGGCCGACCTGCCGCCCAAGCCGTTCGACGACCTTCAGCCCCACCATGTCCAGATGATCGAGGAAGTGTTCATCGCCCTGCCGGCGCCCGAGGACGTGTCGCTGTTCACCCGCATCCTGCTGGCCCTGTCGGGCGAGCCCGCCAAGATCCTGGAACTGCTGGAGCGGGTGAAGCTACAGGCGAACCAGCGGCAGCGCGACGCCCTGGTCGGAGACCTGACCCAGTCGGTGATCGACAAGCTGGGGGACGACGCCGAACGGCTGGTGAACATCCCGCGCACCGACCTTCAGGTCGCCGCCAAGGTCGCGGGCCGGCTGGTCGGCAGCCTGGACGCCCTGGGCCGGAAGCGTCAGTGGGGCAGCACCAACGTGGACAGCAGGGCGCTGGACCGGACCCGCCGCGCGATCGGGGATTTCGTGGTGGAGAACCTGGACCGCACCGTCGAGGACTCGGCGGCGTCGATGGCCGCCGTGACGGCCAATCCCGGCCCCGCCACCGACGCGAAGGCCGCCGAGGCGGAAGAGCGGGCCGGAGCAATTCGGCAGTTCCGCGATCTGGCGCGCACGCTGAAGATCGACCATCACACCAAGGCCCGGTTCGAGGCGATCACGCGGTCGATGGATCAGGAAGCGATCGAGCAGGTCCGATCGGCGGTCCGGCAAGGACTTCCCAGGGCGGAGATCGACCAGATCATCGTGGACCGCCTGCGGCTGTGCGATATCGTCGAAGGCTACGAGCGGGCCAATGAGTTGCGGTCCAAGCTGACCTCGGCGGTAACGGCAAGGGTCTGATCGCTGGCCTGACTGTCATCGGTAACTTTGTCGGGCGCCATCCGCCGCTGCCCCGTCGGACACAGGTCGAGCAGCGGACAGCGGCCGCAGGCCGGATTGCGGAAGTAGCAGCAGCGCTGGCCGTGCAGCATCATGACTTCGTGGTTGTCATAGATCCGCTGGGCGTCCCAGTCCTGCGGCAACTGCGCAGAGAGCACCGCATGCGCCGGGCCGACCGCCAGGGTCGCCGGGATCATGCCGGTCCTGACGGCGACTCGGTGGTGGTGGCTGTCCACCGGCAGGGCTGGGCGCCGCAGGGTGCTGAAGCTGAGAACGGCGGCGCTGGTCTTCGGACCCACGCCGGACAGCGTTTCCAGCCACGCCCGCGCTTCCGTCACCTCCATGTCGGCGAGGAAGTCGAGCGACAGCTCGCCGCCCCGACGCTCGGTGATGCCGCGCAGGATCTGCTGGATTCGCGGCGCCTTCTGTTCCGGCCACGTGACGCCCGAGATGGTCTGCTGGATGTCGGCGGTGGGCGCGTCGCGGACGGCGGCCCAATCCGGATAGGCCGCTCGGAGCGCCTTGAATGCCCGGCCCGAATCGGCATTGCGCGTCCGGTGCGACAGCAGCGACGAGACCAGTTCGCTCAGAGGATCGAGGCTGTGGAAATAGGCCACGGGGCACTGATAGGCGACGCAAAGCCTGTGGTGGATCTCCAGAACCTTTTCGATCAGGGCCGTCTCGGAAAGTTGGGCCATCGGCATCCCTCATGCTGAAGCAATACCAAGTAGACCGAACGGTCCATTCGAAAAGCCTGTCAGAAAAGCCCGTGCAGCAGGCTCCGGCGTGAGCGGCGGATTGCGACCACCAGCCCGGCCGCCCGGCGTTGGATATCCTGGCAGCGGGCGGGATCGGCCGCGCGGCCCGGCTCGGGGAAATCGCCACCGGTAACGGCCTCGAACAAGGCGATCAGGTCGTCTCCGGCGTCGAAGCGGAACAGCCAGCTTTCCCGGTCGAGCAGATCGAGCCAAAGTTCTATCCGGCGCTG
>DASQKT010000158.1:0-9840 GCA_035630415.1 Skermanella sp. | reverse complement strand
GCGACAGCGACCGCTCGCCGTAGATGCCGGCGCGGGCCTCGTTCAGGATCTTGCTGTCGATATCGGAGGCGTGGATCTCGATATTCCAGGCGTCGGACTGGTCCCAATGCTCCAGGATATTGATGGCGATGGAATAGGGCTCCTCGCCGGACGAGCACGGCACCGACCAGATGCGGATGGGATCGCGCCGGGGCTTGGCCTTCGCGATGCTGGGCAGCATCCCGGTGACCAAGGCGTCGAACTGGTACTCTTCCCGGAAAAAGTAGGTTTCGTTGACCGTCATCGAGTTGACGAGGATCTGCAACTCCTCACCTGAAACCTGGAAACGGACCATGATGAAATAGTCGCGGAAGGATTCCGACTTCGTCTTCTCGATGCGCTCCGCGATCCGGCGATCGACGTAATATTTTTTGTTGAACTGAAACTGAATCCCGGTCTTGCGATAGAAGAACTCGCAGAACTTGGCATACTCCTCGTCCGTCATGGCGGGAGCGGCGTCTTTCGTCTTGGTCGTGGCGGGCTGCGCCATCATTCACCCCTGATCCGGCGAATGGCGGCCTCTATCGCGAACCGCATGAAGGAAACATCGGCGAACCGCCGCTCCAGCGCTTCCAGATCGGGAATGACGTCGGCTCCGCCGACCTCGATCAGGCCGTCCACGGCAGCGGCACAGACATTGACGTGGCTGTCGGACCGGATGACTTCGGCCAGCCACTCCGGCGCCCGCTTATGGCGGAGCGCCGCCAGGATGTTGACCGCGAAGATGCGGATATCGCTGTCGTCGTCGGCCAGCAGGTCCCGCATATGCGGCGCCACCGCGTCCGGCATCTCCTGCAAGGCCTCGATCGCGGCATTGCGCAGTTGCGCATCGTCGCTCCGCAGGTGGGATACCAGCCGGGAGGCTACTTCCGTCGTGCCTGCGTGGATCAGGCTGTTCATGATGACGGAGCGGACGGACAGGCTGCCTTCGACCTCCAGCCGGTCGCACAGCGCCATGGCCGCTTCGGGATATGCCGCGAGATCGCGGACGGCGGCCCGGCGTGCGCCGGACTCCGGCGCCGAAAGCTGCTTGAGCATGTCCGCAAGGCAACCCTGTGCGGCTGGCATCCCATCGTTGGCGGGGAGGTTCACCTTATTTTTGACGAAGGCCATGGCCTCTCTCCCTTGGGCCGGGGGTCAGCCACAATGCGAGCTGCCCCGCGATGCGCCCGGCCGGCAGGACGAGGCTGGCACCGCCGCGCTTCACCAGTTCGCCCGGCATCCCGAAGATGATCGAAGTGTTTTCGTCCTGCGCTATGGTCCGGCCGCCCTGCCGCCGCAGTTCGGTCATCTGCTCGGCACCATCGTCGCCCATCCCGGTCAGCAGCACGCCGATGATCCTGTCCAGCGGCATGACCTTCATTGCGCTGTCCACCAGCCGCGAAACGCTGGGGTGCCAGAGGTACTGGGTGCCCGCCGGCATCGGATTGATCACGAAGCCGGTGGCGCGCTTGGCGATCGCCGCGTCGGCGTCGCCCTTGGCGATATAGACCACTCCCGGCTGGAGCGGCATCATGTGGGCCGCCTCGACCACGGTCAGCTTGCACATCTCGTTGAGCCGGCGCGCGAAAACCGTGGTGAAGCTGCCGGGCATGTGCTGGGCCACGACCACGGGCCATGGGAAATCGGCAGGCAGTTCGGGCAGGATCTCCTCCAGCGTGCCCGGCCCGCCGGTGGAAACGCCGATCAGCACCACTCCCATGCCGTCCGCCGAAACCGGTCCCAGTTCCCTTGCCGCCCGTTCCGTTTCGACGCGGCCGCGGCCGATCTCCCGCGACTGGCGCTGGTCGCGCAGGCGGTCGCGCAGGCCGACGCTGCGGCGTACCCGCGCGCGGGCGGCGCTGGTGACCTTCGTGATGATCTCGCGTTCGATCTGGTCGATGTTGAGCGAGATGGTGCCGTCGGGCTTATGGACGAAATCCACCGCCCCCAGCGCCAGCGCCTCGAAGGTGACTTCAGCGCCGCGCTCGGTCAGCGACGACCCATGACGACCGGCTTTGGCCGCACGGCCATGATGCGGGACAGACAGGTGATGCCGTCCATCTCGGGCATGTTGACGTCCAGGGTGATGACGTCGGGATCGAAGCTCTCGAGCGCCGAGAGCGCCTCCATCCCGTTGCGCGCCGTCATCACCTCGAAACCGGCCTTCTGTTCCAGAACCGCCTTCAGGTGCCGGCGCATGAGGGCCGAATCGTCAACGATCAGTGCCTTGGGCATCGCTGTTCAAACTCCTCTGGTCCGGGGCTGAAAGTGCGGGTTGAAATCTTGACGGCGGAGCGTCGCCGCTCCGCCGTCCCGTGCCGGGTCCTAGTGGCTGGCCGTCGTTCCGACGGCATCCAGTTCCTTGACGTCGAGCAACTGGTCCACGTCGAGCAGGAGGATCATGCGGTTGTGCCGCTCGATGTTGGCGACCCGGCGGATCAAGCGCTGCTGCTCCTCCGACAAGGTCGGCGACGCCCCGATGACCGAGGCCGAGATGCGCATGACTTCCGATACGGAATCGACGATGAAGCCCGTCCGCACGCCCCGGATCGTGTAGACCATGATCCGCTGGCGGTCGTTCCGCTCCATCGACGGCAGTCCGAAGCGCCGCCGCTGATCGACCACCGGCAGCACCACGCCGCGCAGGTTGACGACGCCCTCGATGAAGTCCGCCGTCTTGGGCACGCGGGTCAGTTCTTCCGGCACGCGGACGATTTCCTGCACGGCGTCGATCGGAACGCCATATTCCTCGTTCATGAGACGGAAGACGACGAACTGTTCCTCGTCGTCGATGACCCCGTTACGGCCGGCGCCTTCCTGGGCCATGTCCGCCAATCCCCCTGTTGCGCCCTGGGCAATGGGGCGGATGTCGCCGGTATCGAACATCCTGTCGGCCGAAAGGATGGAAACCAGCCGCTTGCCTTCCTGCAACCGGCAGATCGACTGGATCTCGCCAAGGTCGCCGTTGCGGGCGAGCAGCGGCGGCATGGCGTCGATGACCGACCGCCCGACCCGCAGCACTTCCTTGACGCTGTCCATCATGACGCCGACCGACATCGCGCTGTCGCCCTCGCCCAGCGATACGACGACGATCTTGTTGGTGTCGGTGACTTCCTGGCGCGGCAGCCCGAACATCTCGCGCAGGCTGACCAGGGGCAGCAGGCGGTTGCGCAGCGTCATGACGCCCATGACATGGGACGCGGTATTGGGTACCGCCGTGATCTGCTCGGGGATCTGGACGATCTCCTGAACCTGCTCGATCGGTAGGGCATATTCCTGGCCCGCGACCTCGAAGCTGACCAACTGGCTCTCGTCGCTGGCCTCGTCGGCGCTGTCCCGGCGTTCTTCCACAGCGGCGGCATGCGCTCCGGCCAGGGCGCGGTCCAGCGATTTGCCCATCGACGTGAACTCGCGCGCCACGACCTTGCCGGCGTCCAGGATCATGACCATCGGCTTGCCGTCGCTGGCCTTGATCATGCCGGTCATCAGGTCGGTGTCCACCGTACCCTGGATCGAGCACGAATCCTCGATCCGGTCGGCTTCGACCGTCACCACGTTCGCCATGCGGTCCACGACCAGACCGACAGGCCGGCCCTGGTCGAGGATGACGACGCGGGTGCTGTCGTCATGCTCGACGCCATCCATGCCGAAGATCTGGCGAAGGCGGATAACCGGCAGCACGGTTCCGCGCAGGTTGGCCAGGCCTTCCAGGGCGGACGGGCTGAGCGGCACATGCACCAGCGGCGGCATGCGGATGATTTCCTGCACTTCCGACAGCGGCACGGCGAACATCTCGTCGGCGACGTGGAAGATCACGTATTGGCGGGCCTCGCCGGCTCCCCCAGTCGGGGCTCCGGCATGGGTATCGGCGTCTTCCCGTACCAACTCAGCGGCATCGGACATGGGTAGTCCTCCTTATGAACCGAGCCTTGTGAACCGAGAGGGCGGGGATCAAGCGCCGGCCTGCAACTCGTCGGCGAGGGAAGCGATTTCCTCGATGGCGGCGGCCAGTTCCTCGGCTCCCTTCGACTGCTCGCGGGCGGCGTTGCCGGCTTCGGTCGTGGCGCGGGAGGTCTGCTGGGCGGCGGCGGCGATCTGCTCGACGCCGGTCTGGACTTCCTTGACGACGCGGACGATCTCGTCCGAACCATCCAGGATTTCCTGGTTGCCGTTCAGGACGACGTTCATCTCCTTGCCGATGGTTTCGAGATCGGCGGCGATGATCCTGTTCTTCTCGACCTCGGCGGCGGCGGCCGTGGCGATCTCCTCCAGGTCGCGGCGGACGGCGGCGACCTGATCCTGGATGGCCTTGACGGTATCCTTGATGCGGTCGGCGTTCTCGGCCGAGTCCCGCGCCAGATTGCGGATGTCGGTGGACACCACGGCAAAGCCTTTGCCGAACTCGCCGGCCCGTGCCGCTTCGACCGAGCCGTTGACCGCCAGCATGTTGGTCTGGATCGAGACGGTGGTGATGGCATCGACGATCTTGTCGATGCGGCGGCTGATCTGCTCCAGCGCCGCGATCTGTTCCCGGCTCTGCTTGCCGGCCTCGACCGACTTCTGGACGCCTTCGACCAGTTCATCGACGCTGCGCTTGTTGCTGGCCAGCATTTCGGTGATGGACCGGCTCTTCTCGACCGCCGCCCTGGAGTTGTTGGTCGAGAGCTGAGCGCCGCGCTCGATCTGGGCGATGGCGGCGGAGGACTGCTGAGTCGCGGCCGCCTGCTGCTGCGCGCCCTTCAGGATCTGCTCCAGCGCCTGCTGGATCTGGGCGGCCGCCCGGTTGATCTCTTCCACCGCCGACGACAGTTCCTCCGCCGCCGAGGCCACTTCCTCGCTGCTTTTGGTGATATCGGTCGAGTTCTTCAGCTCGTCGGCCAGTTCGGACAGCTCCTGGGCCGCCTGCTCCGACTGGGCGAGCGCCTGGTTCTGCTGATCGATCGTCTTGAGCGATTCCTGGCAGGCGGCACTCTGCTCCTCCGCCGCCGCCGCGATCACTTCGGAGCCCTTCTGGGCTTCCCGGACGGCTGCGTTGGACTCTTCCGACGCTTTCGCGACTTCCCGGCCGCCGACCATGATCTGCTGCATGTCGCCCCGGATCTGGTCGAGTTGGGCGGTGATGAGCTTGCCCTTCTCGACTTCCTGCTTGGCGTTGTTGGCCGAGTTGTTGATGCCCTCGGCGATGGCCTTGACGTCCTTTTGGATCTGGGCGATCAGGTCCTGAATGTCGCGGGCGCTCTTCTCCGAGGTTTCGGCCAGGGTGCGCACTTCGTCGGCGACGACCGCGAAGCCCTTGCCATGCTGGCCGGCGCGAGCCGCCTCGATGGCGGCATTCAGCGCCAGCAGGTTGGTCTGATCGGCGATGCGGGCGACCGCCTTGACCACTTCGGAAATGGCGGCGGCCTGCCGCTCCAGTTCCTCGACCATGCCGACGGAGGTGAACTGACGCTCGGCGGCGCGCCCGATCGACAGGATGGAGTTGGTGATCTGAGCGGCGACACTGACGATCATGGCCTGCAACGCTTCGGTCTTGGTGACCGAGGCGTCGGCGTTTTCCTTGGTCCTGACGATCAGCCCGGCGCCATGGGTGACGGCCTTCATGGACTGTTGGGCGGCACCCGCCGCCTCTTCCGACCCGGAGGCGATCTGTTCGGATGCCTTGCGCAATTCTTCGGACGCGGAAGCCGATTGGGCGATGCCGCTGGCAAGCTGCGACGTGGCCGCCGCGATGCGCTCGGCGGCCTTCTGCTGCCGTGCGAAGGTGCGGGCCTTGCGCTTCTGCGCTTCCGCCAGCAGCTTGCTTCCAGCACCGGTATCCTCGGCGGCGGCCG
Source organism: Skermanella sp. (assembly GCA_035630415.1). Classification (GTDB taxonomy): domain Bacteria; phylum Pseudomonadota; class Alphaproteobacteria; order Azospirillales; family Azospirillaceae; genus Skermanella. Next base: position 3,988 of record DASQKT010000158.1, on the reverse strand, counting down.
CCGCACGGGCGGTCTTGGCGGCAGGCTGCCCCGAAACCTGATGTGTCTTCACGAGAGCCATGACATTCCTCGATTTAGGTTTCTTGACAAAGGTTGGGGGCAGCGGGAAGAAGCCGGCGGACGCGCAGGCAGCTAGAATGCACAGAAAGCAATTAGCATTAGGCGTTACCTCTAATTCGTTTCAAAATCAACTCATTTCAACCAATTTGGCTGCTTGTGTATGCTAAAGGATATATAACAAGAAAAATCAGATGCCGAACAGTTAGTCCGGATTGTTCATGATGGCTTCCGGAGCGACACTTCTGGAGGTTGTGGCTCGTCGTGAAGCCGAGCTCGCCGTACATCAAGCCGAACAGGTGGACGATCGAGCGCGGCGTCATCGGCGCGCTGACTGTAGAGCCGGCGCCCTTCCTCCGTCGCCTGGCGCTGGCGCAGGCGGACAGTCCCCGAACCGCCTCGGCGCACTGCCGGTCCGACAGCCCTTCCATGAACTGCATGACGGTCATCGGCGCCAGCCGCCACGGATGCGCCGCCGGCTGACCGCGCTCCGGAAACAGCGCCGCAAACATCGCATCGTCGAACAGCGGCCCGATCTCGTCACGAAGCCGCAGATAGATGTTGCCCTTGGGAAAGGCGGCGCAACCGCCTGATCCTCCAGGCCGGTAGCACCCTGCCGCATCTGAACAACGCGCAACGGTGAGTGCGCCCATCCGGGCGCATGTCGCGGACGCATGCCATTCTTCTGCCCGTTCCCGCCGACTTCCGCGATCCGCCGGAATTCGATCGGCGAGGCTTGCCTGAATTCCGCATGCTTCGCGTATCGATACGGAGTTTTCCCGTGAAAGCACTTGGCCGACTCCTGGTCATCTGGGGCACGCTGCTGCCGCTGATGATCCTGCCCAGCACTGCCGACCGCATCGACGAGAAGGTAGCCATCCTGAACATCCGCTTGGACCGGGAGGCGTCCATCGGGTGGATCGCCGTGAATTACGACACGGTCATGATCCTTGGTCTGTTCGTGATCGGCGTCGGATTGTCGCTCCAGACCTTGGTGGCGTCGGAAACACGGTCGGCATTGCAAAGACCAACATAGTTACACCATGCGGATGTATTGGTCTTTTCCAAGAAATAGTTGATCCTATCGGTAGCGTTGAGCGCACTATCGACTGAGTTATGATAGTGATTTCAAGTTTAAGGCGGGGTTCTGAATGTGTACGATTATTTGTTGCACAAAGCTGAGTTCAAAATTTGTGCATCCTGCCTTTTGGAAGGCAGATCGTGATTTAGAGAATTTGCTCAGGTGAGGCATCGGTAAGGGGCTAGCCATCGACGGTCAAGCCGGTTGCCGGCCCGCAGGGAACATGATCAGGACTTCACCGGGAGATTTCCATTTGTCCTTACAGCATGACGACGCCTTTTCCCTGAGTAGCGTCCTTGAAGCGCCTTCGGCGGGTTCCGTGGCGCAAACGCAGGAGACTTTCCCCCGGATCGCCTTTTTCCTCCAGGACCTTTACGGCGGCGGCGCCGAACGGGTGATGCTGGCTCTGGCGGGCGGCATCGCACGGCGCGGCTTCGCGGTGGATCTGGTGCTGGTGCGGCGGCAGGGCGCCTATGTCGAAGACATCCCGGCCAATATCCGCGTGGTCGAGCTGGGTACGAAGCGCACGGTGAACAGCGTGGCGGCGCTGGCCCGCTATCTGCGGCGCGAGCGGCCCGCGGTGCTTCTGACGGCTCTTGTCCATGTCAATGTTGCGGCCCTGCTGGCGGGTTTGCTGGCGCGAGTCGGGACCCGGCTGATGGTGACGGAGCACAACCAGATCAGCCGCAACATTTCGCCGACGGCGCCGCGTACCGTGCGCATGGCCTACCGGCTGGTCCCTTATCTGTACCCGAAGGCGGCGCGGATTATCGCGGTTTCCGATGGCGTCGCCGAGGATCTGACCAAGTTCGCCGGGATGAAGCGTGGTCGGATCGATGTCGCCCATAATCCGGTCGTCACGCCGGATATGCTGGCGAAGGCGGCGCAGCCGGTCAACCACCCGTGGTTCGCCGAGGGGGAAGTGCCGGTGATCCTGGGCGTCGGCAGATTGTCGGCCCAGAAGGATTTCGGAACGCTGCTGCGCGCCTTCGCCCTAGTCCGGGCGTCGCGTCCGGTTCGGCTGGTCATCCTGGGGGAGGGTACCTGCCGGAAAGAGCTGGAAGATTTGGCTGACGAGTTGGGAGTGGCGGCGGACGTCCAGATGCCGGGCTTCGTGGACAATCCGCTCGCCTTCATGGGCAAGGCGTCGCTGTTCGCGCTGTCGTCGCGCTTCGAAGGGTTGCCGACCGTCCTGATCGAAGCGATGGCCTGCGGGACTCCGGTGGTCGCGACCGACTGCCCAAGCGGCCCGCGCGAAATTCTGGAGGACGGTGGGCTGGGCGGACTGGCACCGATCGGCGACGCCGAGGCGCTGGCGTCGGTGATCGAGCGGTCGCTGGACGATCCAGTGCCGGCGGAACGCCTGCTCGCCAAAGCGGAGGAGTTTACGGTGGGTCGCGCGGTGGACCGGTATCTGACGCTGTTGCGGTAGAGGGGGCGGGGCCATACACGGTGATCTGGAGCGCTCCAGCGCGACATTTTGGCGGCCGTTCATCCATCTCGGTCATGCTTGGACTTGATCTCCTAGGCGCTAACTTAATACTTTCCCGCGCGTCATGCGGGCATTACGCTCCACTCCACCGTCATGCCAAGACTTGATCTTGGCATCTCCTGGCGAAAGCTGACGTGAGGACTTCAACTTGAAGTCCGGATGTCACCCGCTCAGTTCCTGAAAGGAGATACCAAGATCAAGTCTTGGGATGACGAAAATAGGGATGACAACAATAGGGTGGACGGCCGAAGTTGGCGCCTAGGGGATCGAGTCCAGGCATGACGAAATGACGGTCAGGCGTGTTCGAATACCCAGCAGGCGCTTGTCCAGGATGCATCCTCGTTGGTGCGGACTTCCTGCGGACGGTGGTCGATTACGTGGCCGATGATGACCAGCGTGGGGCCGTCGCCCAGTTCCGCCGAGGCGCGAGCGGCCAGGGTTGATAGCGTGGCGAAGCAGCGGCGTTCGGTCGGCAGGGTGCCGTTCTCGATGGCGGCGGCTGGCGTGTCGGGGGAGAGGCCGGCTTCGATCAGTTTTGCGCTGAAGTGAGGGAGCTGGGTGCGGCCCATGTAGATCGCCAGCGTGCCGTCGGGGTTGGCGAGTTTGCTCCAGTCCATCGCGTTGGTGGCGTCGTCGTCCATGCAGTGCGCGGTGACGAACTGGACGCTGCGGGAAACGCCCCGCAGCGTCAGGGGGATCTGGGAGGATGCGGCGCAGCCGAGGGCCGCCGTGACGCCGGGTACGACCGTCACTTCGATGCCGTGGCGGCGCAGGTATGCCGCTTCCTCGCCGGCCCTGCCGAACATCATGGGATCGCCGCCTTTCAGGCGGACGACGCGGCGGCCACGGCAGGCGTGTTCCAGCAGCAGGGCGTTGATCTCGGTCTGCTTCATGGAATGGCGGCCGGCGCGCTTGCCAACGGGGATGCGCTCCGCGTCGCGGCGGGAGAATTCCAGCACGCCGGGGCCGACCAGATGGTCGTACAGGATCACGTCGGCGCGCTTGATGGCGCGGATCGCGGCCAGGGTCAGAAGCTCGGTGTCTCCTGGGCCGGCGCCGACGAGGTGGACCATTCCGGGACCGGCATCGGCCTTGCCGGCGGCGGAGCGGGTGAGCAGGCGGTCCATTTCGAAGCGGGCTTCTTCCGTGCGGCCATGCATGGCGAGATCGCCGGCGCGACCGTCAAGCACCTCGTCCCAGTAGCGCAGGCGCTGGCGGGTGGTGGGCAGTGCGTCTTGTACCTTGCGGCGGAATTCTCCGGCCAGATGAGCGAGGCGGCCGAATGCGGCGGGTATCGCGGATTCCAGCCGCTGGCGGATCAGACGGGCCAGGGCCGGGGCGAGCCCGCCGGTCGAAGC
>DASQKT010000157.1:0-2359 GCA_035630415.1 Skermanella sp. | reverse complement strand
GCCGTCCTCGTCCTCGAACACGATGGTCCCGGCATCGGCGTTGTGCTCCAGGATCGGCACCTGGAGCACCCGGCCGGAGGTCGGCGAGATCGGCAGGAAGGGGCTGTAGGTGGATGCCCGCTCCTCGCGGAGCGACGGCAGCATCACCTTCATGACGGCGTCGTAGTTCCGCAGCACTGTCAGCAGCGCCTCGTCGAACCGGCCCGAACCGTACCAGTCCGTCGCCGACTGGAACTCGTACTCGAACCCGAAACTGTCGAGGAAGCCCCGCAGCATCGCATTGTTGTGGTGGCCGAAGCTCTCGAACTTGCCGAACGGGTCCGGCACCTTGGTCAGCGGCTTGCCCAAGTGCTCGCGCACCATTTCCTGGTTCGGGATGTTGTCCGGCACCTTGCGCAGCCCGTCCATGTCGTCGGAGAAGGCGAACAGCCGGGTCGGCACGTCGGGGGCCATGACCTGGAACGCCCGGCGCACCATGGTCGTGCGGGCGACTTCGCCGAAGGTGCCGATATGCGGCAGGCCCGACGGTCCGTATCCGGTCTCGAACAGGACATAGCCTTTGGCCGGCGCTTTGCCCTTGTAGCGCGCGATCAGCTTGCGCGCTTCTTCGAAGGGCCACGCCTTTGCCTGCAATGCCAGTTCCTGTTCGCCAGACATTCGATTCACCGCTTGGGAGGTAGTAAGGAGAGAATTAGATTGAGCCGCGACCCTAGGGAACCGGAGCGCGCCGGTCAATGACAACGACCTGGCACAACGACCTGGGATCGGGAAAGGAAGAACGAACCACCCATGCATGACGTCATCGCCGCCTTCGGCGCCGCCGCCGGCCTGATCCTGAATTTCGACGCCCGCCTAGCCGACATCGTGCTGCTGTCGCTCCGCGTCACCTTGACCGCCGTCAGCATCGCTGTCCTGGTCGGGCTGCCGGTGGGAGCCATGCTGGGGATCGCCCGCTTCCCCGGACGCGGGTTGTTGATCGTCCTCTTCAACGCCCTGATGGGCCTGCCGCCCGTCGTCGCTGGTCTTCTGGTCTACTTGGCGCTGTCCCGCTCCGGCCCGCTGGGCAGCCTTGGCCTGCTCTTCACGCCGACGGCGATGATCGTGGCCCAGGTCGTGCTCGTCCTGCCCATCGTCATCTCGATCACGCGGCAGACGGTCGAGGACATGTGGCATGAGTACGAGGAGCAACTTCGCTCGCTCGGCTCGTCGCGCTGGCGCGCCATCCCGACGCTGATCTGGGACGCCCGCTTCAGCCTCCTGACGGGAGTGCTGGCAGGATTCGGCCGCGCCAGCGCCGAGGTCGGCGCGGTCTTGATCGTCGGCGGCAACATCGCCGGCTACACCCGGACGATGACGACGGCGATCACGCTGGAGACAGGCCGGGGCGACTTGGCGTTGGCGCTGGGCCTGGGAATCCTGCTGCTGGCGCTGACCCTGCTGATCAACGCCGCAGCCTACGCGATCGGGCATGTCGCGCGGCGGTCGGTGGGGTAGAGGAGTTGCTTCGCCTCACCCGAACTTGATGCCCTGGGCCAGCGGCAGGGCGTCGGAGTAGTTTACGGTGGCGGTCTGGCGGCGCATGTAGGCTTTCCAGGAGTCGGAGCCGGATTCGCGGCCGCCGCCGGTTTCCTTTTCACCGCCGAAGGCGCCGCCGATTTCGGCGCCGCTGGGGCCGATGTTGACGTTGGCGATGCCGCAGTCGCTGCCGGAGGCGGCGAGGAAGCGTTCGGCTTCGCGGAGGTCTGATGTGAAGATGCAGGACGACAGACCCTGGGGGACGTCGTTCTGCAGGGCGATCGCTTCGTCCAGGTTGTCGTAGAGCATGATGTAGAGGATCGGCGCGAAGGTCTCGTGCCGGACCGTGTCGGTTTGGGCCGGCATTTCGACCAGCGCCGGTTCGACGTAGTAGGCTCCCGCGTGCTGGTCGGCCAGGACGCGGGCGCCGCCGGTGACGATGCCGCCATCGGCCGAGGCGGCGGCGAGGGCGCGGGACATGCCCTCATAGGAGTCGCGGTCGATCAGCGGACCGACCAGCTTGGCGCTGTCCATCGGGTTGCCGATGGGGATGCCGGCATAGGCTTCCTTCAGCCTGGGAACCAGCGATTCGTAAACGTTGCGGTGGACGATCAGCCGGCGCAGACTGGTGCAGCGCTGGCCGGCCGTGCCGACCGCCGCGAACAGGATGGCGCGGACGGCCAGTTCCAGGTCGGCCGACGGTGTCACGATCATCGCGTTGTTGCCGCCAAGCTCAAGGATGGAGCGGGCGAAGCGCTGGGCCAGACGGGGGCCGACTTCACGGCCCATGCGGGTGCTGCCGGTGGCGCTGACCAAGGCGATGCGCTTGTCGTCGACCAGACGT
>DASQKT010000156.1:0-5065 GCA_035630415.1 Skermanella sp. | reverse complement strand
AAAGCGGTCGGCGGCGACCTGTTCCTCGGCTTCATCTCAGCCGTCGCCTTCGCCACCATCCTGGCAGTCGTGTCCGGCCTGACGCTGGCGGGTGCTTCGGCAGTCAGCCATGACCTCTACGCCTCGGTGTTCCGCCGTGGCCGGGTCAACGAGCAGCAGGAAATCCGGGTCTCCAAGATGGCGACCGTCGCCCTGGGCGTCCTTGCGATCATCCTCGGCATCGCCTTCGAACAGCAGAACATCGCCTTCATGGTCGGTCTGGCCTTCGCCATCGCGGCGAGCGCCAACTTCCCGATCATCGTCCTGTCGATGTTCTGGTCGAAGCTGACCACGCGCGGCGCTCTGATCGGCGGCTTCATGGGTCTGATCAGCGCCACCGTGATGGTGATCCTGGGACCGACCGTGTGGGAAAGCGTGCTGGCCCACCCGAAGGGCAGCGCACCGTTCCCCTACGACAACCCGGCGATCTTCTCCGTCACGCTGGCGTTCCTCGGGTCATGGATCTTCTCGGTCATCGACAAGAGCGAGAACGCCCGTGCCGAGGAGCGCGCCTTCGAAGCGCAGTACATCCGCTCACAGACCGGCATCGGTGCCGAAGGCGCCTCGGCCCACTGATAGAGAATAACCGGATAAACCAATCTCCCTGACGCCAATCCAATTGGCGGATGAACTGGATGGCTCTGGGAACTTGCTTCCCAGAGCCTCTTCTTTATGATTATTCAATCCCGGAACATCGTGCGGTGGCATGTGTTTGGGCGTAAAACAACCGTGCTTGGAGGACATCATGTCACCAGAACAGGAAGACCGTATCAAACAGCGCGCCTACGAAATCTGGGAGCGCGAAGGCCGTCCGGACGGGCGCGGCGACGTGCATTGGTCGATGGCTGTTCAGGAAATTCATGCCGAGGACGGCTGGGTAGACGATGCGGCTGATTCGGATGGTCCTACGGACGACCTGTCGCGCCAGCTGGGATCGGCGGAGGCGGCCCTTGCGCCGGAAGGTGCGACGACCACCGAGGAGAAGCCGGCTCCTGCAAAGAAATCACGTGCGAAGAAGACTGCGGCGCCCAAGGTGGAGGCCGCCGAACCCGCCGCTGAAGCTGCCGAGACCGCCGAGGCCCCGAAGAAGACGCGCAAGGCCGCCACGCCAAAGCCCGCCGTCGCTGCCAAGACGCCTGCTTCCAAGACCGAAGCAAAGACTACGGCCGCTTCCAAGGAAATCGCCGAGAAGCCGAAACGGACTGCAAAGGTCAAGGCCTGACGTGCCGGGAACTGTAAACCGGGCGGTGCAACCGCCCGGCAATGCCGGGCGGCTACGGTACTCCTTTTTAGATCCGGCTTAGATCCGGTGGTTCGTGGTGGTCGTCGTGCTCGAATACCCGACAGTCCGGTCGGTGGCGACAAAGCCGAAATAGGCGGCGGCGATGGCGATGACGGCATGCAGCCAGATGTCGTGACCGTAGAGCGGAATCAGGCCGAAGGTGGTGTTGAGGCCGGGAATGATGCCCATGATCGCCAGCACGGCGTAAATGACCGCCACGGCCTTGGAATAACCCTTCGCGCCGCTGTAGCTGCGATATGCTGCGATACCCCAGATACCGAAGACGATGTGAACGACATTGTGCAGGGCGTTGACCGGGAAAAGCCCCATCAGCCGCCCGAAGCTCTGCGTGACCTCGACATCGCCTGCGTGCTCAGGGCTGTGCAGGAGGCCCGGAACGAATCCTGCGATGCCGATCAGCAGGAAGACAATGCCGAGCACAAGAGAGAAGTAACGAGTGTTCATGTAAAGCATCCTCCACAGGTTGTAGGCTTTCCTGTGGCGGCTCAACAGCATGACCGGAGATGAGTCGCGGCTTGCGCTTTGACCGAGGCAAAAAGAGTCCTGTCGATATGATCTACTGGCTGTAGTTCAGCAGCTTCCGTTCCACCGTCTGAAGATGGCGCCGCATGGCCTGTGCCGCCTCGTTCATGTCGCGGTCGGCGATCGCGCCGACGATCTCCTCGTGCTCCTTGAAGCTGTGGTGGTCGGGATCCGGACGGGTCCTGTTGGCCCGCAATCGTCCCCAGACCACGGCGCGGCGCACGGCGTTCAGCGTGTCGAACATGGCGAGCAGAAGGGTGTTGCGGGTCGCCTCCGCGATGGAGCGGTGCAGGCGGTTGTCCCATGACTCATACTGCCGCCAGCTTGTGGCCGAGCGTGAGCGCGCCATGCAGGTTCGCATTTCGGCAATGTCGGCGGCCGTAGCGTTCAAAGCCGCTAATCTTGTGATTTCCGGCTCGATCAGGATGCGGGTCTGCATCACTTCGGCCGGATTGGTCCGGCTGGTCGCCGTCGACAGGTCCGCAAGGCTCTCCGCCGGGCGGGCACCGATAAAGGTGCCCTTGCCGACATGGCGCCAGAGTTGACCCTCCGCCTCCAGGGTCGCGAGCGCCTTCCTCAACTCCCCCCGGCTGACACCAAGTTGCTGGCATAGCTCGCGCTCGGGCGGGAGCCGGCTGTCCACCGATAGCGGCGCCTGCGCCAGAAAGGCGCGAAGCTGGGTAAGCGTGCCTTGTGGATCGACACCGTCAATCGTCATGATCTCTCAACCAATGTTCTGATTGGTCAGAAGATAATCGCTCGAATCAAGGCCATTGCGCAAGGGGATTGCTTGACGTCCTCTAAATAATCTGTTTACCATTGATCCATTGGTTACGAATGGTTGGGATCAACCCACCCGGTGAGCGAAGTTCACACCACCGCCGTCATCGGTGCTGATGGCAGGCGGCCTTCCTGGGAGGAAGCGATGAAGTTACCAATTCCATCAAGGTTTGCCCGCAAAGCGGTCCATTTCGGAGCGGCACTGGCGCTCTCCGCCGGAATTGGCGGCTGGGCATCCGATGCCTTCGCCGCCGGCAAGATCCGGGTCGCCTTCGGCGATATCGCGTCGGTTGAAGCTTTGGGTTTCCTGACGGCGCTGGAGCGCGCCAAGGAGCGCGGCGTCGAGATCGAGATCAATTACCTGAAGTCGGAAGACATCGCCGCCCAGGCCGTCGTCGGCGGACAGGCGGATGTCGGCGTCGGCACGCCCTACGCTCTGCTCCAGAAAGTGCGGGCTCCCATCCGCATCTTCTACCAGATGAGCACGCTGCGCTTCTATCCCGTGGTCAACACGGAGTTCTACAAGGATTGGTCCGACCTCAACGGCCAGGAAATCGCGGTCCATTCCCGTGGTTCCGGCACCGAGGCGATCATGAACCTGCTCGCCAAGAAGAACGGCATCAAATACAGCCAGGTCAGCTACGTTCCGGGGTCTGAAGTACGGACGGGTGCGCTGCTTCAGGGCAACGTCAAGGCGACCATCGTGGATTCGGCCGGCTGGCGGCTGTTGGAGACCAAGGCGCCCGGCAAGTTCAAGGTGCTGCCGGTCGAAGGCATCGACGCCAGCGACGAGGCGCTCTACGCCAACACCAATTTCCTCCAGAAGGAAAAGGATGCGGTCAACATCCTGACCGAGGAGTTACTAACCACCTTCCGCGAGATCAACGCCAATCCGGCTGCGGTCACCGAATTCCGCAGCAAGTACAGCCTGCTGCCGGACCTGCCGCCCGAAGTGATCGAGGACATCAAGCCGTACTACGAGGATGCGGTTAAGGTCGGGCTGTTCCCGGCGAACGGCGGCGGCGCCGATGCGGCGCGCGACGACTTCGAGTTCTATACGGTAGCCGGCCAGCTCCAAGGCGACCCGGCAAGCCTGAAGGTCGAGGATTTCTGGACGCTCGGGCCGATCGATCAGGCATTGCAGAAAGTCGGCCGCAAGTAATGGCCAATATTTCCATCCATAACAATGAAGTGCCGGGCTGGATCAGGTGGGCGGCCACGCGGGATCACACCCTGCTGTGGCGCCTGCTGTCCCTGGGGCTGTTCGCCGGCGCTTGGGAAATCGCGGGGCAGATCCCGATCAACTACGCGCTGCCGCCGTTCTCCCAGACCTTCATGGCCTTCGTCGGCATGGTGATGGACGGCAGCCTGATCGGGGCCTATGCCGTGACGCTCCAGCCGCTCCTGATCGGCATCGCGATCTCGTCAGTGCTGGGAGTTTCCATCGGCGTCCTGATGGGATTGCGGCCGATGGCGGAGTGGCTGGCCGCGCCAGTCTTCATCGTGATGCAGGCGGCCCCGATGGCGGCGCTGATCCCGCTGATCACCTTCGTCTACGGCATCGGCATGACGTCCAAGGTGCTGGCGGTCTGCGTGCTGGCGCTGCCGGTGATCGTGCTGAACTGCTACAAGGCGGTCCGCAACGTCAATCCGTCGCTGGTCGCGATGTGCAAATCCTTCCAGGGAACGCGCTGGCAGCAGGTGGCGAAGATCGTCATCCCCGACGCCAGCCCCCTGATCTTCGCAGGATTGCGGCTCGGCATCTCGGCAGGCTTCATCGGCATCGTGCTGGCGGAACTGCTGATCACGCCGACCGGCATCGGCGACCTGATCACTTATCACCGCTCGGTCGCCAACTATGCCGAGATGTACGCGACAGTCGTTTCCATCATCGTATTCTCCGCCGTCACCGTCGGGGGTTTGCAGCGTGTCGAGCTGACCCTGTTCCGGCCCGAGAAAAGGGAGATTGCCTGATGCCGGCCGCCCTGCCACGCATCCACGAGCGCCCAATGCCAGCAATCCGTGACAACATCGTCGAAGTCCGTGGCCTGTCGAAGTTCTATGGCGGCTTCCAGGCGCTCAAGGAAATCGACCTCGACTTCCCGGAAGGGGAGCTGATCTCGCTGCTCGGTCCCAGCGGCTGCGGCAAGACCACGCTGCTCAAGATGATCGCCGGCCTGCTGGAGCCGTCCGCTGGTCAGGTCTTCGTCAAGGGCAAGGCGGTGACCGGGCCGGGACCGGAGCGCGCCTTCGTCTTCCAGGACTTCGCGCTGATGCCGTGGGCGACCGTACTCCGCAACGTCGCCTTCGGGCTGGAACTGCGCGGCACACCCAAGGCGGAACGCCACGAGACGGCACGGCGTTACATCGCCGAAGTCGGCCTCGCCGGGTTCGAGGAACGCTATCCGCACGAGTTGTCCG
>DASQKT010000155.1:0-14134 GCA_035630415.1 Skermanella sp. | reverse complement strand
ACGGTTGCTGTAGCGGATCCGCATCGCTCGCCCACACTCCGGACAGGCAGACCGGAGCGGAACCAGGATCTGCTCGCCTGTCGGCTTCACACGGCACCAACACCGGGACATCTCCAGCCCCCTTGCTCGACTCCTCCGGAGACCCTCAACAGACAGCCGGTTCTGCTGTTCTTGTTTTTTTGCGCCCACCCCCGAGCGCCGGACCCGCTGGTCCATCGCCGGGCTGGGGCGATATCCTTCAGCCCCCGAACATGGTACTACGGGCAATCCCGGGCGCCCTCGGGCCTTGGCAATGCCCTTCGGGCGGTACACCGCGACAGTCCCACCGTACCGTACCGCCCCACCATGACCGGCACCCGCACTCGCGTGGCGGGGAACAAACGGTGTCCCCGTTCGTTCAGGCTCGGGCGCAGCAATTCGTAGTGGCGGCGGATCTCAGCTTCATTGATCATGCCACCGAGGCTAAACGCTCAGCCCTCGCCTGAGCGCGAGTCCTCATGCCCCATCATGGCGCGGCTCGGCGCTGTCATGGTGTCCGGTGCCAGAAGCCTTTCAACCTGCTCAGGAGTGAGCAGGCCTTCCTCAAGGACGATGTCGATCACGGCGCGATCCTCGTGCAACGCGCGTTTGGCGACGCGAGAGCAGGTCTCGTAACCAAGCACCGGGTTCAAGGCCGTCACGATGCCGATGCTGTTGACCACGAGCCGACGGCACCGCTTCCCGTCGGCCTCGATGCCGAGGATGCACCGCTGAGTGAGGGTATTCAGGCCGGCCGTCAGCATGCGCATCGACTGCAGGACGCAGTAGCCGATCGTCGGCTCGAAGGCATTGAGCTGGAGCTGGCCGCCCTCCGCGCAGAACGTCACGGTGAGATCGTGGCCGATGACCAGGAACGCCACTTGGTTGACCACCTCGGGGATCACCGGGTTGACCTTGCCCGGCATGATCGACGAGCCCGCCTGCACAGCGGGCAGGCGGATCTCCCCGAAGCCCGTCCGCGGCCCCGACGACAGCAGCCGGAGATCATTGCAGATCTTCGAGAGCTTGACCGCGATGCGCTTGAGCAGCCCCGAGAACAGGACGAAGGCGCCCATGTCCGAGGTGGCCTCGACCAGGTTCGTGGCCAGCACCATGGGCTGGCCCGAGATGCGGGTCAGTTCCTCGACCGCCAGCGCGGCATAACGCGGGTCGGTGTTGATGCCGGTGCCGATCGCGGTGGCTCCCAGGTTCACCTCGCGGAACAGGCCGACCATCTCGCGAATCCGGGCGATGTCCTCCTTGACCGTCGCATGGAAGGCGTCGAACTCCTGGCCCAGCGTCATCGGCACCGCGTCCTGGAGCTGGGTGCGTCCCATCTTGAGCACGTCGTCGAACTCGACGGCCTTGTTCTTGAGCCCGTAGGCAAGCTCCTCGAGCGCCCGGACGAGCGGTATGCTTGCGAGGATGATGGCGAGCCGCAACGCGGTCGGATACGCATCGTTGGTCGACTGCGCCATGTTGACGTCGTTGTTCGGATGCAGCGCAGTGTAATCGCCCTTGGCTCGGCCCATGATCTCGAGCGCGACATTGGCGATCACCTCGTTGGCGTTCATGTTGGTCGATGTGCCGGCGCCGCCCTGGATGGCATCGACCACGAACTGCTCGTTGAACCTGCCGCCACTTACCGCGTCGCAGGCCTTGTCGATGGCTTCGGCCTTGTCGCGGGACAGGTTGCCGAGCTTGCGGTTGGCGCGTGCCGCCGCCTGCTTGACCATGGCAAGCGCCCTGACGAGATCGGGGAAGTGCCCGACCGGCACGCCGGTGATCGGGAAGTTCTCGACCGCGCGTTTGGTGTGAACGCCCCAGTAGGCGCGGTCGGGCACCTCGGCGTCGCCCAGCAGGTCGTGCTCGAGGCGGGTGTCGACGTGCTTGAGCGCGATCGTTTCGGTGATCGCGACGGTGAGAGTCTCGTCGGTGTCTACGGTCATGGTGAATCTCCGGATTAGGAAGCGGTGACATCGACCTGCCCACCCTTGATGGTCGATCATCCGACGGGATCGGTAAGGAACCGCTCGATCTCGGAATGGGATCGGTTTACCGCCCAGGAACATGGCCTTATGGGTGATCATCAAGCGCCGGGAAGTGGGTCGGAATTAGTGAGCGGCCCAAAATCATCGCACAGTGAAAAGTATCGGTAGAGTGATGGCTTGGTCTAAATGCATTACCCTTGGCCTAAAGGAACATTCCGTTTGCTTAGAGTTGCCATCTCGCTCAACCTATTGATCCACCATGGCATGGCTCCCCTACCGTTCGAGCTGGAATTCAGGCTTCAAAGAACAGGGCCGCGCCCAGCCATGGCGCGGCCCTGACAATTAGTGGATAGTCAGGCCCATCAGATCGAGGTCGCAGCGATGGTCGGCGATCTCTGTCCCGCGGACGGTCGGCCCATCACGTCGAGGTCGCTGCGATGGCCGGCGATCTCTGTCCCATGGACGGTCAGGCCCATCAGGTCGCCGTCGCTGCGATGGCAGGCGATCTCTGTCCCACGGACGGTCGGGCGGAGCGGCGGGCGTTCACGATCGCACAACCCCTCGATCCCCAGCGGGCAGCGCGGGTAGAAGGCGCAGCCGGCGCGGCTGACGACCCGCCCGCCATGCATGCTGGCGAACGCGCCCGTGTGGGCGCCTGCCCCTTCCAGCCAGCCCATCCGCATCTCGGGCACCGACGCGGTGAGCAGATCGGTGTAGGGATGGTGCGGTGGCTTGGCCATCGCCTCCCGGCTGCCGGCTTCCACCTTGCACCCGGCGTACAGCACCATGATGTCGTCGCAGATCGCCCGCACCGTCTTCAGGTCGTGGCTGATGAACATGTAGGACACGCCAAGCTCGCGCTGCAGCTCCGCCAGCAGGTCGAGGATCGCCGCCGCCACCACCGTGTCGAGCGCCGACGTCACCTCGTCGCACAGGATCAGGTCCGGTTTGGCGGCAAGTGCGCGGGCCAGGTTGATGCGCTGCTTCTGCCCGCCCGACAGCTCCGCGGGTTTGCGGGCAGCCAGCTTGCGCGGCAGCTTCACGAGATCGAGAAGCTCCGCCACCCGCCGATCCAGCGCCGGGCCGGACAGGCCGTGGTAGAAGGCCAGCGGGCGGCTGAGCACCTTGCCCACGGTGGTTGCCGGGTTCAGGGCGGTGTCAGCCATCTGGAAGACGATCTGGATGCGGCGCAGTTCCTCACGGCTGCGCGACCCGATGGCCGGGGCCAGGATTCTGCCGTCCAATTTCACCGAGCCGCGGGCCCGCGGCATCAGTCCGGCAATCACACGGGCCAGCGTACTCTTGCCGCAACCCGACTCGCCGATGACGCCCAAGGTCGAGCCCCGATGGATGCGGAAGCCGACGTCGTTCAGAACCGGAATGTACGGCATGCCGGCAGAATCCACCCCCCCATAGCCGGCTGTCAGGCCGTTCACCTCCAGCAGCGGCGCCGAGGGCTCGGCGAGGAGCGCCGCCCCGCGCGGCTGCGGTTCGGCGGCGGCGATCAGGCTGCGGGTGTAGTCGTCGCGCGGGGCGTCGATGATCTGACCGGTCGCGCCGACCTCGCGGATGGCGCCGTCGCGGAGCACGACGATATGGTCGGCGACCTGTGTCACCACCGCCAGGTCGTGCGAGACGTACAGTCCGGTGGTGCCGCGGTCGCGCACCACCGCCTTGAAGGCCTTCAGAACCTCGATCTGCGTGGTGACGTCCAGTGCGGTGGTCGGCTCGTCGAAGATCACCAGTTCGGGATCGGTGATGAGCGCCATTGCCGCCAGCAGCCGTTGAAGCTGGCCGCCGGACACCTGATGCGGGTAGCGGTCGCCGACCCGGTCGGGATCGGGCAAGGCCAGCGCCTTGAACAGGGCGCGGGCCTTGATCTCTGCCTCCGCGCGGGTGGCGGTCTTGTGGATCAGGGCGCTCTCGACGACCTGCGTCATGATGGTGCGCGACGGGTTGAAGGCGGCGGCCGCGCTTTGCGCGATGTAGGCGACCCGGCGGCCGCGCAGGTCGGCCAGACCGGCATCGCTCAAAGCGGTCACTTCGCTGTCGCCCAGGCGCACCCGGCCGCCGGCGATGCGGCAGCCGCCGCGGGCATGGCCCATCATCGCCAGGGCGATGGTGGTTTTGCCCGAACCGGACTCGCCGATCAGGGCCACGACCTCGCCGCGCTCCACCGAGAAGCTGACGTCCTTGACAATCGGGAACTCGCGTCCGTCCTCACCCCGCGCGACGACCTTCAGGTTCCGGACTTCGACCAGCGGGGCGGCTCCGGAATCCGCGGACTGCGTCATCTTGGTCATCTTAGTGTGCTCCCTTGCGGTCGGTGTTACGGCCGAACAGGCTGTCGATCAGCATGTTGATGCTGATGGTCAGGCTGGCGATGGCGACGGCCGGCATGATGACCGCCGGAGCGCCGTAGGGCAGCCCGCCAATGTTCTCGCGCACCAGCGATCCCCAGTCGGCATCGGGCGGCTGCACCCCAAGCCCAAGGAAGCTGAGGCTGCTCAACAGCAGCACGACATAGACGAAGCGCAGGCCGAAATCGGCCAGCACCGGCCCGACGATGTTGGGCAGCACCTCGCGCGTCATGATGTAGAAGCTGCCTTCGCCGCGGGCGCGGGCGACCAGGACGAAATCCAGCTTGGCGACATTGACGGCGGCGGCACGGACGAGGCGGTAGCAGCCGGGCAGATAGATCACGGCCAGTGTCGGGATCAGAACCAGGATCGAAGATCCGAAGGCCGCAACCAGGATCAGCCCGAACAGCTTGCTGGGGATGGATATCATCGCGTCGAGCGTGCGGCTGAGGATGGCGTCGAACCAGCCGCCGATTACCGCCGCCGCCAGCCCGGCCAGCAAACCACCGAGCGCCGCCAGGACGGTGGCCGCCAGCGCGATGCCAACCGTCTGGCGGGCACCCGCCAGAACACGGCTGAGAATGTCGCGGCCCAGATAATCCGTGCCGAAGGGATAGAGCCAGTTGATCGGCTCGAACACATCAGCGTCGAGCATCTCGGTGGCGTCATGGGGGGCGAAATGGCCGCCGAACAGGGCCATGACCAGCCAGAACAGGATGATCGAACCGCCGAGCGTGCCCGCGAAGCCGATCCGCGGCCAGAACAGGCGTCGGGCTGGGCGAGGCGCCGGGGGCGCTTCGGCGAGCACCGGGGGGGAGACATCATGGTTCATCATTGGTGGCGCAACCTCGGGTTGGAGAGGATCGCGGCGATGTCGGCCAGCATGACCAGCAGCAGATAGCCGGCGCAGAAGATCAGCGCGCAGGCCTGCACCACCGGGAAATCGCGCGTCGCCACGCCATCGACCATCAGCTTCGCGATGCCTGGATAATTGAAGATCGTTTCAACGATGATGACGCCGCCCAGCAGGAAGGACAGGCTGAGCGCCACCGCGTTGGCGATGGGGCCGATGGCGTTCGGCAGGGCGTGGGTCAGCACGATGCGGATGGGCCGCGCGCCCTTCAGCCGCGCCATCTCGATATAGGGAGCGGACAGCGTGTCGATCAACGCCGCGCGCGTCATGCGGGCCATCTGGGCGACGATGACGAAGGACAGCGTGACGATGGGCATGGCGAGACCGCGCATAAGGTCGAGCAGGTCGTGACCCTGGGGCGCTTGGGCCAGCGCCGGCAGCCAGTGCAGCTTGACTGCGAAGACCAGCACCGCCAGCGACGCGACCAGGAACTCCGGCACCGACACCACGAAGATCGTCGCCGCCCCGACCACGCGGTCGTAGAGCGACCCGCGCAGCATCGCCGAGCTGATGCCGATCAGCAGTGCCACCGGCACCGATACCGCCGCCGTGATCGCCGCCAGCACCAGCGAGTTGGACAGGCGTTCGCCGATCAGCGTGGCGACCGGCAGGCCGTTGACCAGCGACACACCGGGATTCCCGACCATCAGCCCGCCCAGCCAGGACAGAAAACGCTCCAGCGGCGGTTGGTCGAGCCCCATCGCGCTCCGCAGCGCGGCGACCGCCTCGGGCGTGGCGTTCTGGCCCAGGATCTCCTGCGCCACGTCGCCCGGCAGCATGGTGGTGATGACGAAGACGGTGGTGGCGACGAACAATAGTGTTCCCGCCGCCGTCGCCAGTCGTGTCAGAAGAAGCTTCCATATCACGGCGTTCATCGTGCTCTCCTTCGGTGGACGCCGCCCCTGTTCCGGCGGCGGCGTCCGATTGCCGGGAAGGGATGGATCAGGTGTCGAGCCAGACATACTCGGCGAAGCCGTACCCCATCAGGCCGCCGCTGGACATCGGCCGCAGCCCCTTCAGACGCGACGAATGCGCGTCAAGATTGTTGATAAAGACCGGGATGCCGATTCCAGAATTCTCATGAATCAGCAGCTGCATGTCGTGGTACATCTGCGTGCGCTTGGCCTCGTCCGTCTCGGCCCGTGAGGCGGCCAGGAGCTGGTCGAACCTCCCGTCCTTCCAGGCGGATTCGTTCCAGGTCGCATCGGATTTGAAGAACAGGTTGAACAGGATGTCGGCGGTCGGGCGCGGGTTGACGTTGCCGAAGCCGACCGGGACCTTCATCCAGTAGTTCGACCAGTAGCCGTCGGCCGGCACCTGCTTGATGTCGATTTTCATGCCGATCTTCTGGGCCGCCTGCTGAAGCACCACGGCCATCTCGACGGAACTCTTCGCCGCCGCCGACGCCACGACCTGCAGCGTCGAGTCCAAAGCCCCGGCCTTCTTCAGATGGAACTTCGCCTTTTCCGGATCGTAGGGACGCTGCGGGATGTCGGGCGAATAGTAGCGGTTGCTCGACGCCAGCGGCTGGTCGTTCGCCACCTCGGCGAAGCCGCGGAAGACCGACTTCTTCATCAGCTCACGGTCGAACAGATACTTCATGCCCAGGACGAAGTCCGGATTGTTGCACGGCGCCTGGTCCATGCGCATGACCAGATTGGTGTAGTTGCCCCACTTGGTCTCCGCGATGGCGAAGCCGTCGGTTCCGAGTACCTGGCGGCTGGAACGCGGGTCGATCGCCGCGATCAGGTCGACGTCGCCCGACAGCAGCGCATTGACGCGGGCGCCGTTGTCGGAGATGCCGAAGTACTCGACCTCGTCCAGCCAGGGACCGACGCCTTTCCAGAAATTCCCGTTGCGCGTCGCGATGGAACGCACGCCCGGCTGGAATTCCTTACACGTGAAGGGGCCGGTGCCGATGGCGGTGGTGAAGTCGGTGGTGCCGTCCTTCACGATCTTGAAGTGGTAGGTGCCGAGGATCACCGGCAGGTCGGCGTTCGGCCCGGTCAGGCGGATCGTCACCTCCAGCGGGCCGGTCGCCTTGATCTCCTCCATCTGATCGGCCAGCGTCTTGGCCTTCGACCCGACCGCCGGATCCTTGTGGCGGTTCAATGAATAGACCACGTCGTCGGCGGTCAGCGTCTTCCCGTCGTGGAACTGCACACCCCTGCGCAGCTTGATCGTCCAGACCGTGGCCCCGTCATGCTCGATGGACTCGGCAAGCTCCAACTGCGGCGCCATCCGCTCGTCCAGCGAGGTCAGGCCGTTGTAGAACATGGTGCTCCGGACATAGTCGGTGGACAGCGCTTGCTTGGCCGGATCCAGGGTGTCGGCGGTGGAGCTTGAAAAGCCGGCGACCCGGATGCGCCCGCCCTTCTTGGGTGTCTCGGCGGCGAAGGCCGTGCCAAGGCCGCCGAGCAGGCCGGATCCGAACGCCCCGGCGGCGCCGAGCGCGCCCAGCATGCCCAAGACCTCGCGGCGGCTTGCGCCGCCCCCCAGGGCGTTGAGCACCTTGTGGCGGTCCTCGGCCGAACGCAGCGCGAAAGAGGAAGCGTCTGTGGTTTTGCTCATGTAAAGTCTCCTTCTGATTGGGGCAGCGCACGGCACAGCAGTGCCGGCCATCTTCCAGTCTTCTTCGGAGACAGAACCGATAGTGGAGCCCCGATCCTGTCGCCTCCCACGCGGCCGTTTCCCGGCCGTCATTGTTCGTGCGGGCCAACCAACCAGGTCAGCCCGCCGACATCAGTGCAGCACATCCATCAGGCGGTAGTAGGCGCCCACGAACGGCAGAAACCAGGGCCGCCCGAAATGGCCCGGAATAGCGGGCCACTCGCGGTCCCGCCACGGATTGATCGCATGGCCGCCCGTCATCAGCTCGGCCATGATGCCGCCCATCAGGACCGACATCTGCGTTCCGTGCCCGCTGTAACCGAGCGCGTAATGGATGCCGTTGCGCTCGCCCGCATGCGGGAAGCGGTCCTGGGTCATGTCCACCAGCCCGCCCCAGCAGAACTCGATGGGAACCGGGCCGAGCTGGGGGAAGGTCTCCGCCAAACCTTTTTGCAAGATCTGTCCGCTCTTCTCGTCCGACTTGTGGCCGGACATGGCAAAGCGGGCGCGTCCGCCGAACAGCAGCCGACCGTCGTCGGTCAGGCGGAAGTAGTGACCGATGTTCTTGCTGGTGGTGCAGACCCGGTCGCCCGGCATGATGTCGGCCAGGACCGACCGGGACAATGGAGCGGTGACGACGATGAAGCTGCCCACCGGCACGATCCGCCGCCGGAACCAGCCGAACGGCCCCTGGATGGAGGCGCCGGTCGCCACCAGGACCCGGTCGGCTTCGACGCGGCCGCCGACCGCCGTGGAGATGCGGAAGCGGGCCGCGCCCAGGCGGTCGATGGCGGTGACCGGATTGTTCTCGTGGATGCGGGCGCCGCGCCGCGCCGCGGCTTCCGCCAGCCCGATCCCAAAGCGCCCCATGTGCATGCGGGCGCTCCTGGGGAACAGCAGTCCACCGTGGAAGATCGGCGAGCCGACCTCCGCCGTCAGCGCCTCGGGCGCGAGGAGGCGGACGCCGGGATCGACCTCCCGGACCAGGATGTCGGCGGTTCGGGCCAGCTTGTCGAAGTGAGCCGGCTTGGCCGCCAGCTTGATCTTCCCGCAGCGGGTGAAGCCGCAGTCGATCCTCTCCTCCATGACCAGCCGTTCCACCGCGTCCACGCCGGCATCGAAGGCCTGGTACAGCTCCCGAGCCCTATCCAGCCCCAGCGTGGCGGAGAGGCCGGCGAAGTCGTGGGCAGTACCATTGTTGCACTGCCCCCCATTGCGCCCGGACCCCTCGCCGACCACGCGGCCGGCCTCCAGCACGATGACGGACGCGCCCTTCCGGGCCAGCGACAACGCCGCCGACAGGCCGGTGAACCCGCCGCCAACGATGACCACGTCGGCCCGGCCCTCGGCCGGCGTGGTGATTCCACCCCGGAAGGGCGGCGCGCTGTCGAGCCAATAAGAGCTGAACTTCATTGCCCCAGAACTCCCCGTTGCGTGAATACCGTCGTCAGAGTCCGACGGCCGCCGCCAGCCCGCCGGTGTCCTTGATCTCCGTGTACTCGTAGAAGGGGTTTGCGGGCTCATGGCCGCGGTTCACCCATACCTTGCTCTTGATGCCCAGGTCATAGGCAGTCATCAGGTCATAGCGGAACGAGGACGAGACATGGGTGATGTCCTCGGGCCCGCAGCCGAGTTTGTCGAGCATGTACTCGAAGCCCTTCATCTGCGGCTTGTATGCACCTGTCTCCTCCGCGGTGATGACCATGTGGAAGGGCGCGCCGAGCTTCTCCACGTTCGACATGATCTGCGAGTTCATTGCATTTGACAGGATCACCAGGGGAATTTCCTTGGCGACTCTGGCCAGACCCGCCGGAACGTCCGGGTGCGGACCCCATGTCGGCACTTCTTCGTAGATGCGTTGGGCATCCTCCGGCCGATATGCGACACCATTGCGCTTGCAGGTGCGCTCCACGGAATTGTGCACGACCTCGACGTAGGGCTTCCAGGCGCCAAGAACCTCGTCCAGGCGATACGCTGAGAAATCCTTGATGAATTGTGCCATCACGGCGGAGGACAGCTGGGGGCCATAAACTCTCCCTGCCGCACCGGCCATGTCGAAATTGGTCAGCGTGCCGTAGCAGTCGAAGGTGATGTATTTCGGACGAAAGGTTGTCATTCTGGCTCTTCCACGGATTGAAGGGGAAATACTGTCCGCTTATCCCGTTTTCGGCGCGAGCGCTGTAATAGCGGTGTTGCGGACGTTCGGTGAAATCGTGCGAACCATTGACGCACGATTTGGAAAGACGATGATGCCGAGATGATAGACTGGCGAAACACTTTCTGTGGTTCAGGCAGGGTACGACGGTATGGAGTGCCGTCCCGCTTATGAGGCGGCGATGTCGATCAGGACGCTCTTGGTGCGCAGGTTCGCTTCGAAGGCCTGGCGCCCGAGATCCTTGCCGATGCCCGACCGCTTGTAGCCGCCGGTCGGGATCATGAAATCGGCGGTGCGCCCATAGCGGTTGACCCAGACGGTTCCCGCCTCCAGTTCGCGCACCAGCCGGAGCGCGCGGCCGAGGTCGGCGGTGTGCACTCCCGCCGCCAGCCCGTACGCGGGATGGGCGGCGAGCGCCAGCGCCTCATCCTCGTCGCGGAAGGTCTGGACGGTCAACACGGGGCCGAATACCTCCTCGGCCACGATGGCGCTGTCCTCAGCGACGCCGGTGAGCAGCGTTGGACGGTAGAAGGCGCCATCGCCGCCGGTTCCCACCCGTCCGCCGCCGGTCACCAGCGTGGCGCCGGAGGTGACGGCGTGATCGACGATTTCCTCGATCCGCGCGCATTGCGGGTGCGAGATGATCGGCGACAAGGTGGTGTCGGCGTGCCAGGTCGCGCCCGGCCGCAATTCGGCGAAAGCGCTGACGATGCGGTCGATGACGCGTCCTGCCACGCTCTCCGCGACGATCAGCCGGGAACCGGCGACGCAGACCTGCCCGGCGTTGCTGGTGATGGCGCGGGCGATGGTCGCAGCGGTGCGGTCGAGATCGGCCGCGTCGGCAAAGACGATCTGCGGGCTCTTGCCGCCCAACTCCAGCGTCACCGGCTTCGGGCCGTGGTTGGCGCAGGCCGCCATGATGGCGGCGCCGGTGCGGGTCGAGCCGGTGAAAGTCACCTTGGCCACTCGCGCGTGGCGGCACAGGGCATCGCCCGTCACCCGCCCGTCGCCCTGGACCACGTTGAAGATGCCGGGCGGAATGCCGGCCTCGACCGCCAATTCGGCGAGGCGCAGCACGCTGAAGGGCGTCAGCTCCGACGGCTTCAGCACCACCGCGTTGCCGGCGGCCAGCGCCGGGGCGATCTTCCAGGACGCCATCACCAGCGGGAAGTTCCACGGCGCGATGGCGGCGATGACGCCATAGGGCTCGTTGACCGTCAGGCCGAATTGATCGGCGTTGGTCGCCACCACCTCACCGCCGTGCTTGTCGGCGTGTTCGGCGAAGAAGCGGATACCCTCGGCGGTGAAGGGAACATCCCAGGATGCGGCTTCGCGGATCGGACGGGTCGAGCCCAGCGCCTCCAGCGGCGCCAGCCGGTCGACGTCGGCCTCGACCCGCTCGGCCCAGCGGCGCAGGAGGCGCGCCCGGTCGCGTGGGGCCATGCGCGCCCAGCCGCTGGTGCGAAAGGCGTTCCAGGAGTTTTCGACCGCCCGGTCGACATCCTCGGGTGAGGCAATGGGAAGTCCGGCATAGCGCCGGCCGTCCGACGGGCGCGCCACGTCGATCGCGTGCGAACCGACATCGACGAACCGCCCGCCGATGAAATGGCCGCCTGGAATGGAAATCTTGTCTGGATCGAAGGCACTCATACCTGGCTTCTCCACTTGGCCGTTATCGCACTGTCGTCCAGGCAAGATGGTAGAGGCAGTCTCCCAGCATTTTTCTCTGCATTGGCCGGGGCACGCGCATCAAAGCTGCCGATTATCGGGTGTCCACGGCACGATGTGCTTGACGCCCCGTGCGAAGAGGCCCCGTCCCATGTTGCAAATGGGCGGGCGCTGCTGATTGACGATTACGCCGCCTTGCCAAAGGCCACCGGGCTCCTGGCCTTTCGCCAGTGGCAACCGCGCCGGTCCTCATGGCGCTGGGGGCGATCGCCGCACAAGTCGGCGGCCTCTTCCTCCAGAAGATCCTCAAACGCTTCAATGCCGGCCAGCAAACAGAAGTTCTCAAAGCTGCTTTGAACCTCTTGGAAGGCCACTTTGCAGCCTCACGCTCCTCGGCCACAGATCCAAGCGCTAGCACCGAAGTCGTCGCGCATAGTCTTCGTCATGGGCGTTGCTTCTCTACGTGGATTCAGCACCCCGAGCCTGCCGTCTCAGGGGAGCAGCGCCCAACTCAGATCTGCGTCATCAATCGGGGCATCTCCCCGTGCGAACGGGACCGGCGCAGAACCTGCCGCGCCGGCCGGCAGTTTCGGCAGGGCTTGCCGTCAGAGGCGGCACTTCGGCGTCTTGCGCTGCGCCACTGTCCGTAGGCTTGAGACCTGCTTCTTTCCCTGCCGGAGCTCGTCCCATCATGCCCGCTGCCGCTCTCTCCGCCGTCGAGGATCTCCTGCCCCACCTGATCGCCCTTCGCCGCGACCTGCACGCCAACCCGGAACTCGGCTACGCCGAGCACCGCACCGCCGCCCGCGTGGCGGACGAGTTGCGCGCCCTGGGAGTGGAGGTGACGTCCGGCGTCGGGGGAACCGGCGTCGTCGGTGTGCTGCGCAACGGCGGCTCCACCCGCCGCATCGGCTTGCGGGCCGACATGGACGCGCTGCCCATTGCGGAGAACACCGGCCTGTCCTACGCCAGTTGCAGGCAGGGCGTCTTCCATGGCTGCGGCCATGACGGGCACACTGCCATGCTGCTGGGCGCGGCGCGGCATCTGGCGCGGACCCGGCGCTTCGACGGCACCGTCGTCTTCGTCTTCCAGCCCGCCGAGGAAGGGCTGGCCGGCGCCAAGGCAATGATCGAGGCCGGTCTGTTCGAGCGTTTCCCAATGGACGAGATCTACGCTCTGCACAATTGGCCTGAGCTTCCCGCCGGCGAGGCGCGCACCCGCCCCGGCCCGATCATGGCGGCGGCTGACCGCTTCGACATTCTGGTGGAGGGGCGCGGCGGCCACGCTGCCCAGCCGCACACCACCCCGGACGCTCTGCTGGCGGCAAGCCAACTGGTGGCCCAGCTCAACACCATCGTCGCCCGACGGATTTCGCCCTCGTCGTCAGCGGTGCTGTCGGTGACGCGTATCGAAGGCGGCAGCTCGCACAATGTGCTGCCGGCCGGCGTTACGCTGACCGGCACCGTGCGCAGCTTCGCCGAGGCGGTGCAGGACCGGATCGAGGAGTCGCTGCGCTCCGTCGCCGCCGGTGTGGCGCTGGGGTCCGACACACGGATCGACGTCCGCTACAACCGCTACTACCCGGCAACCGTCAACGACCCAGCCTGTGCCGCCCATGCGCTCGCCGCCGCACGGATCGCCTGCGACCGGGCGGACATGGCCGAGGATCCATCCTTCGCGTCCGAAGATTTCGCCTTCCTGCTGCGGGCCAGGCGCGGCGCCTACCTGTGGCTGGGCCAAGGGCGCGGGACCGGCGACGCGCCGCTGCACCACCCCTCCTACGATTTCAACGACGCCATCATCGGGCACGGCATCGCCTGGTACAGCGCGCTGGTCGAGGCGCGGCTGTCGGCCTGATGCTCTTTCCTTCCTTCTCTCTCCCTGGAGTTTCCGCCGTGAGCGACACCCTGTGGACGGAGCGACGCCAAAGCGCTGGTGGCGCTGGATGCGGCGGCGGCGGGCATGCCGCGAGCATCCCTGATCGCCGCACTGCTGGCCGAGGCCGAGGGCGTCATCCTCGACCGCGACGGCGAGCCGGTCGGCTTCGCGCTGTTCCGTCGCTTCGGGCGCGGCTACGCCATCGGCCCGGTGATCGCACCGACGATCACCGGGGCCAAGGCGCTGATCTCGCACTGGATCGCGTCGAATCCCGGCATGTTCATCCGGATCGATGTTCCGGGTGACAGCGGCTTGTCGGAATGGTTGGACGATCTGGGACTGGTCAGTGTCGGCCCGGTCGTCACCATGCTGCGCGGGCCGATGCCGGACCGCGCCGCCGCACCCCGTGCCTGGGCGATCGTCAGTCAGGCGCTGGGCTGAACTCCACTCCATCGAGGACATTCCCCATGACCTTCCTCTACAAGGCCGACTCCGAGCGCGGGGCCGAATGGGCGCGGCTGTTCGCGGAAAGGGCGCCCG
>DASQKT010000154.1:0-4664 GCA_035630415.1 Skermanella sp. | reverse complement strand
ATCCGCAGGCTTTCCAGCCGGGTCATGAAAGCGCGGTCCGTGCAGTAGCTGGTCGCCGCCTCGAACCCCGACTTGCCGAGATCGGCCGCCCGGACCAGCATGACCGGGGTGGCGGCGTCGATGCAGGACACTTCCACTCCGTCGATCCAGTCGGTCGCTCGGCCCGTCGGGAGCAGCCGGCCGGTCTTGGAACCGGCGGTGTTCATGAAAGCGAGCTGGATGGGGGAGGCGGTACCGGGGACGCCGTCGATCGCGGCGTCCCCTTCATACGTCACTTTGCCGTCCGGCGTCAGGACGCGCGCCTCAATCAGCTTGCGGGTATTGACGTTGTGGATGCGGACGGATGTGACGCCGTCCTGTGCCTTGACCAAGCCGGCTTCGATCGCGAATGGGGCCACGGCGGCCAGCATGTTGCCGCAGTTGGGAGAGGTGTCGACGGTCCGCTCGGTGACCTTCACCTGGGCGAACAGGTAATCGACATCGGCGCCGGGGACGGTCGAGGGGCCGACGATGGCGACCTTGCTGGTCAGCGGGTTGCCGCCGCCGATGCCGTCGATTTCCAGATCGTGGCCGGCGCCCATGACCGACAGCAGCACGGCGTCGCGCTGGGTGGGGTTGGCCGGCAGGTCGGAGGCGAGGAAGAAGGGGCCGCGCGACGTGCCGCCGCGCATCATGACGCAGGGAATCTGGATCTGGTCGCCTGTCGTCATGTCTTTCGTCCTCCCTCGGAACCGGCGGCTCGTGCCGCCCTGTGAATTCGTCTTGGCCGGACTATCCCGCTTTGCTGATTGTTTGTGAAATGCAAAGATCTGGTCTATTATTCCGATTAATGGATCAATGAGAAGCTGTGGTCACGGCGTGCCGACGCAGCCAGGGAGGAGCGGATGAACTTCGAGCTTGTCGATCTCAGGGCTTTTATCGCGGTGTCCGACCTAGGCAGTTTCCACCGGGCCGCCAAGGCGCTGAACCTGTCTCAGCCTGCCCTGAGCCGCCGTATCCAGAAGCTGGAGGAGAGTCTGGGCGCCCCTTTGCTGGAGCGCTCGACCCGGCATGTCGCGCTGACCATGGTGGGCCGCGACTTCATCCCGAAGGTCCGGCGTTTTCTGGACGAGTTCGAAACATCGGTCCTGAGCATCCGCGACCTTGGGGCAAGGAGCGGCGGCCTGCTGTCGATCGCCTCGGTGCCGACCGCCGTATTCTACTTCCTGCCGCGCGCGATCAGCCGGTTCAGTTCGGCCTATCCCCGCATCCGCATCCGCATCCTTGATGTTAGCGCCAACGAGGGGTTGGAGGCCGTGGCGCGCGGCGATGCCGATTTCGGCATCAACTTCATTGGGGCGTCGCACCCCGACATCGATTTCATGCCGCTGGCGGAAGATCCCTTCGTCCTGGCCTGCCGGCACGACCATCCCCTGGCCTCGCGCCAGCAGGTGACATGGAAGGAGCTGGAACCGCACCGCGTCATCACGGTCGGGCGCAGCAGCGGCAACCGTGCCCTGATCGAGAACGCCCTGACCCAGCAAGGGCTGCGGCTCAACTGGTCCTACGAGGTGACGCACCTGTCCGGCTCGCTCGGATTGGTCGAGGCGGGATTGGGCGTCGCTCTGCTGCCGAAACTGGCGACGCCGGCGGGAGACCACCCGATCATCCGGACGATCCCGGTGGTCCAGCCGGAAATTTCCCGAACCATCGGGATCGTCCGCCGCCACGGCGGCGTGCTGTCACCGACGGCGGCGCAGTTCCTGGATATGCTGCTGGAGTCTTGGAAGCAATAATGTGAATTGCGCATTAATGATCGAAATATATGCATTTCACGGAATTAACTTATCCTGATAAACCATTAATCGACAGCGCGGGATTGAGGCCGCGCAACTGAATGAAGAAGATCAGGAAAGGGAACGGAAATGCTGAGGAAGAAGAGCACTTTCATTGCGGCTGCCGCTGTCGTGGCTTCCGTCTTCGCTTCGCCGGTACTGGCGCAGTCTTACCCGTCCAAGACGATCCGGCTGCTCGTTCCCTATGCCGCCGGCGGCGGCACCGATGCCATCGCCCGCGTCGTGGCTCAGGGGATCACCGCGCAGCTTGGGCAGCAGGTCGTGGTCGAGAACAACGGGTCTGCCGGCGGCAATCTGGCGACGCAGCAGGCCGCCAAGTCGGACCCCGACGGCTATACCATGCTGATGGCGAACCAGGGGCCGATGGTCGTCAATCCGCACCTGTTCAAGAACGTCAAGATCGACCCGCTGACCGCCTTCGACCCGATCACCCTGATCGCGGAAGCGCCGCTGGTGGTCGTGGTGCCGGAGAACTCTCCCATTACGTCGGTCAAGCAGCTTGTCGAGGAAGCGGCGAAGCAGCCGGGCAAGATGACCTATGGATCGGCGGGCAACGGCTCGGCCAGCCATCTGGCGACGCTGCTGCTGGCGGAGACGGCCAATCTTGACATGGTGCATGCGCCCTACAAGGGGGCTGGTCCGGCGATTACCGATCTGCTGGGCGGCCGGCTCGACTTCATGGTGACGACCATCCCGTCCGTCTTCGGGTTCATCGACAGCGGGAAACTGAAGCCCCTGGCCGTCACCACGTCTCACCGCACCAAGCGGTTGCCCGACCTGCCGACCATCGCCGAGAGCGGCTGGCCGAACTATCAGGCAGCGGCATGGTACGGCTTCGCCGTTCCCAAGGGGACGCCGCCGGAGATCATCAAGACGCTGCGCGACGCGACGGTCGCCGCGATCAACAGCCCGGAAGTCGTGCCGCGTCTGGCGATCGAAGGCGCCGAGCCGGTCGGAAACACGCCCGAGGAATTCGCCGCTTTCATGAAGCAGGAATCCGCCCGC
Organism: Skermanella sp.; assembly: GCA_035630415.1. Lineage (GTDB taxonomy): Bacteria > Pseudomonadota > Alphaproteobacteria > Azospirillales > Azospirillaceae > Skermanella. The sequence goes on along the minus strand of DASQKT010000154.1, from coordinate 1,824 downwards.
TGGTCCGAGGTTATCAAGAAGGCCGGCATCGGCCTGGACTGAAACCAAGGACTGAACCCGAGGACAGCAAGGTCCCGCGCTCGGTGCGGGACCGTGAATAAGGGGAGGGCGAAAGCAATGACATCGATGCAAAGGCGGAGAGATGTCATAGGCGGGCTGATCGTCATGACGATCGGTACCGGTTTCCTGACGGTTGGGAGCGATCTCGACATGGGTTCTTCCTTCCGGATGGGACCCGGCTATTTTCCGAACGTCCTCAGCGTCGTGATGATCGTGCTGGGGCTTGCCATCACGGGGCTGGCGCTACGGTGTCCGAAGGGGGAGGGCGGTTCGACCCCGCTGCCCTGGCGCGGGTTGCTGCTGATCATCGGAGCCGCCGTCTTCTTCGGCTTCGCGGTGCGGGGATTGGGGCTGGCGCCCGTGCTGCTGGGCGTGGTCCTGGCGTCGGCCTGGGCCAGCCGCTATGCGGCGGTCCGCACATCCGTTTCCCTGGCGGCCGGCGTCGCCGCGTTCTGCACCTTCCTGTTCATCCAGATGCTGGGCCTGCCGCTGCCCTTGACGGGTCCGTGGCTGAGCCTTGAGCAAGGGTCGCCGCTGGCGTCCGCAATGGCATCGGTCGAACTGCCGGCCTTTTCCGGGCCAGCCCCTTCCCAATAGGAGATTTCCCGTGGAACTTCTCGGAGATCTTGGGCTCGGCTTCGCCACCGCGCTCAGCCCCTTCAACCTGCTCTATTGCTTCATCGGCGTGGCCCTGGGAACGGCGGTCGGCGTGCTGCCGGGGCTGGGACCGATCGCCACCATCGCCATGCTGCTGCCGATCACCTTCGGCCTGCCGCCGGTCTCCTCGCTGATCATGCTGGCGGGCATCTACTACGGCGCCCAGTACGGCGGCTCGACGACGGCGATCCTGATCAACCTGCCGGGCGAGAGTTCGAGCGTTGTGACAGCGATCGACGGCTACCAGATGGCGAAGAAGGGGCGCGCCGGTCCGGCGCTGGCCACGGCGGCGTTGGGATCGTTCTTCGCCGGTACGGTCGCCACGGTCCTTCTCGCCATCGCGGCGCCGCCGCTGGCCGAGGTGGCGCTGGAGTTCGGCCCGGCGGAGTACTTCTCGCTGATGGTGCTGGGGTTGGTCGCCTCGGTGGCGCTCGCCAGCGGTTCGCTGCTGAAGGCCTTCACGATGATCGTGATGGGTCTGCTGCTGGGCCTCGTCGGCAGCGACGTCGAGACGGGAACTCAGCGCTTCACCTTCGACATGCCGGAAATGGCCGACGGGCTGAACTTCGTGGCGCTCAGCATGGGCGTGTTCGGACTGGGCGAGATCCTGCGCAACCTGGAGCACGAACACACCCGAAGCGTCATGGTCAAGCACGTCAGCGGCCTGATGCTGTCCAAGGCGGACCTCAAGCGGATCATCGGACCGGTCCTGCGCGGTACCAGCCTGGGCTCGGTCCTTGGCATCCTGCCCGGCGGCGGCGCCATGCTGGCGTCCTTCGCAGCCTACTCGATGGAAAAGCGGCTGTCGCCCAACCGTGCCGAGTTCGGCAAGGGCGCTATCGAGGGGGTCGCGGCGCCTGAATCGGCCAACAATGCCGGCGCGCAGACACCCTTCATCCCGATGCTGACGCTGGGCATCCCGTCGAACCCCGTCATGGCGTTGATGATCGGCGCGATGATCATCCAGGGCATCACCCCCGGCCCTAACGTCGTGACCGACGAGCCGGAACTGTTCTGGGGCATGATCGCGTCGATGTGGGTCGGCAATCTACTGCTGGTGCTGCTCAACCTGCCGCTGATCGGGCTTTGGATACGGATGCTGACGAT
>DASQKT010000153.1:0-6710 GCA_035630415.1 Skermanella sp. | reverse complement strand
ACCTCTGTTAAACCGGTTGACCGCCGGAAGCCGCCGCCGCTGCCTGCGCGCGTCGTTTCCGGATTTCCGTCGCCGATGCCGGATGCAGCGGGTTCTGGAAAAATACCCAGGCTGGCGGCTCCATCGCTGGAAGCCCCCGCGCCCGGTTTTGGCCGACCCGGCGACACCTGTAGCGTTGCGCGGCTTTGCCATGCAACGCACTTAAAGAATATGGAGGCCGGCTGAAGACTGCAACGGGTGTGCTGGCAAAGATTCGCGTCCAGTTCTGCCAGCGCGGTATTTGCGTCAGGTTGTCCGCCCCCATCAGCCAGACGAAACGGGTCTGGGGGAAGTGCCCGTGCAGCCCGGCAAGTGTCTGTGCCGTAAAGCGCGTGTCCAGTTCGCACTCGATATCGGTGACGACGATCCGGGGATGACGGGCGACCAGTTGGCCGCTGACCAGCCGCTCTTCCAGCGACGCCATGTCGCGTGTCGATTTGAGCGGGTTCTGCGGGCTGACCAGCCACCAGACGTAATCGAGGCCGAGCAGCTTCATCGCCAGCAGACTGATGTGGCGGTGGCCATCATGGGCCGGGTTGAAGGAGCCGCCGAGCAGGCCGACCTTGCGGCCGGCCCAGAAACGGCCGCTGTAGAGATGGACCCGCTTCACTCTGCCGTCGTGCTCCCGGCCGCCTGCAAGGCGGGAGTCATGGACGGATCTGCCCGGAGCCGCGCACCTGATACTTGTAGCTGGTGAGCTGTTCCGCACCGACCGGGCCGCGCGCGTGCAGCTTGCCGGTGGAAATGCCGATCTCGGCGCCCATGCCGAACTCGCCGCCATCGGCGAACTGGGTCGAGGCGTTCCACAGCACGATGCCGCTGTCCACGTGGTTGAGGAAGGTTTCCGCCGTGGCGGCGTCCTCGGTCACGATGCTGTCGGTGTGGTGCGAGCCGTGACGGTTGATGTGCTCGACGGCGGCGGCGACGCCATCCACCACGCGGACGGAGATGATGGCGTCGAGGTATTCGGTGTCCCAGTCGGCAGCGGTGGCCGGGACGACGCGGTCGTTCAGCGCCTGGACCGTCTCGTCGCCGCGAACCTCGCAGCCGGCTTCGATCAGGGCTTGGACCAGTCCGGGAAGCTGGGCCTGGGCGATGGCGCGGTCCACCAGCAGGGTTTCGGCGGCGCCGCAGACGGAGGTCCGGCGCATCTTGGCGTTGAGGACGATGTCGCGCGCCTTCCTGGGGTCGGCGGCGGCATCGACATAGACGTGGCAGATGCCGTCCAGGTGCTTGATGACCGGGATGCGGCTTTCCGCTGCGACGCGCTGGATCAGCGACTTGCCGCCGCGCGGGATGATAACGTCGATGTCGTCGGTCATCGTCAGCATGATGCCGACGGCGGCGCGGTCGGTGGTCGGGACGAGCTGGATCGACGCTTCGGGCAATCCCGCAGCCTTCAGGCCGGCCTGCATGCAGGCGGTGATACTGCTGGAGGATTCGAAGCTGTCGGAACCGCCGCGCAGGATGCAGGCGTTGCCGGACTTCAGGCAGAGCCCGCCGGCATCGGCGGTGACGTTGGGGCGGCTCTCGTAGATGATGCCGATGACGCCGAGCGGCACGCGGACGCGGGCGATCTTCAGGCCGTTGGGCCGCTCCCACTCCGCCATGACGGCGCCGATCGGGTCGGGGAGGGCCGCCACGTCTTCCAGGCCCTTGGCGATGCCTTCGACGCGTGCCTCGTCCAGCTTCAGCCGGTCCATCAGGGAGGCGGCGGTGCCGCGCGCCACGGCTGCGGCGAGGTCGCGGGCGTTGGCGGTCAGGATCTCCGGCACGCGGGAGCGGAGAGCGGCGGCTGCCGCGCGCAACGCTTCGTTCTTCTGGGTCGTCGGTGCCAGGGCAAGCACTGCGGCTGCGGCGCGCGCTGCGCTCCCCAACTGCTGCATCTCCCCCTGCAAGGGATCAACGGTGTGCTTGACGGCGGTCACGGCGGGCGCTCCCAATCGAGTTTTATGTAAGTTGCGGGACCTTATGCGATTTTTCCGGTTCGGAGAAGACCGCAGAACGCGCATCGGCCATCTCCGGACCTGTTTGCCCCGGAGCTATCCGCCGGTCAGCGGAAGAAGGCCGGCCAGTCCAGCTCATGCAATTCGGCGATCAGGTGATCGACCGGGTCGAACTCCAGCGTCGCATGCTGCGGCCACGCGATGGTGACCATGCCGGCGGCCTTGCCGGATCGGGCGCCGATCGGGCTGTCCTCCACCACGAGGCAGGCGGAGGGATGAACGCCCAGCCGCTCGGCGGCGCGAAGGTACGGTTCCGGGTGCGGCTTGCCGTGGGTGACGTCGTCGCGCGACAGGGCGAAGCGCAGGGCTTCCGGCATCGCGATCGTGCCCGCGATGGCGTTGAAATTGGCCTCGACGACCCGGCGTCCGCTGTTGGAGACGCACGCCTGCGGGATGCCGCGCTCCGCCAGCTCGGCCACCTTCTCCAAGGCGCCGGCCCGTGCCGGCACGTCGGCGACATTGGCGACGTAATAGTCGGAGCAGGCCGCCGCCAGTTGGGGCAGGTCGAGCGGCAACGGCTGTGCCGCGTTCAGCATGGCGTAGACTTCCGCCATGGAGCGGCCGAGCAGACGGTCGTAATCGGACTTCGGCACCGTCTGGCCATGGGCTTCGCAGACGGCGACGATCGACTTGAAGTGAAAGGGCTCGCTGTCCAGCAACGTGCCGTCGATGTCCCAGAGGACGGCTTCGATCATGGTGAATTCCGGATGAGGCGGGTCAGGATAGGACCAGATCGTCCCGATGGATCATTTCCGCCCGGCCGCGATAGCCCAGGATCTCGGCGGTATCCTGGCTGTGATGGCCCATGATCCGGCGTGCGTCCTCTACTGCGTAGGCCGACAGCCCACGCGCCAGTTCGCGGCCGTCGCCGGCGCGGACGACCAGCACGTCGCCGCGCTGGAAATCGCCGTCGATCGACACGACGCCGGCCGGCAGCAGGCTGCTGCCCCGGCTGAGGGCGGCGGCGGCGCCGTCGTCCACGACCAGCGTGCCGCGCGCGTTGATGTGGCCGGCGATCCAACGCTTGCGGGCGGTGCGCGGTTCGGCACCGGGCAGGAACCATGTGCAGGGAGCGCCGCCGTCGCTGACCGGGCGGTCGAGCGCCGACAGCGCGTTCATCCGCTTGCCCTTGGCGATTACCATGCGGCAGCCGCCCGACATGGCGATGCGGGCGGCGGCGATCTTGGTGACCATGCCGCCGGAGCTGTAACCGGGAGGCGGTTCGCCGGCCATGCCCTCGATATCGGGGGTCAGTTCGCGGACCTCGGGGATCAGGGTGGCGCTGGGATCGCGCTTGGGGTCGGCGGTGTAGAGGCCGTCGATGTCCGACAGCAGCACCAGCGTATCGGCGCTGACCATCTGGGCGACGCGGGCGGCCAGCCGGTCGTTGTCGCCGAAGCGGATTTCCGAGGTGGCGACTGTGTCGTTCTCGTTGATGACTGGCACGGCGCCCAGCTTCAGCAGGGTGTCGATGGTGGCGCGGGCGTTGAGGTGGCGTCGCCGTTCCTCGGTGTCGTCCAGCGTCAGGAGGATCTGAGCCACGGTCAGGTCGTGACGGGCCAGCGTTTCCTGGTAGGCATGGGCAAGGCGAATCTGCCCGGTCGCGGCGGCGGCCTGCTTCTCTTCCAGCCGCAGTGGCCGGCCGATCAGCCCCAGATGCTCGCGCCCGACCGCGATGGCGCCGGACGATACGATGATGACTTCCTGCCCGCGTGCGCGGCAGAGCGCCACGTCGTCGGCCATGGCGTCGAGCCATTCGCGCCGGATCTGCCCGGTGGTCTCGTCCACCAGCAGGGCAGACCCGATCTTGACGATCAGCCGCCGCGCGTCGCGCAGACAGGCAGTTGCGTTTTCCGAACTGCTGTCGGGGCCGGTCGCATTAGCGGGCATTGTCGCCTTCGTCATCTTCGTCGTCGTCCGCGGGGTGGTCCTGGTCGAGGTGATCGTTGCCGAGTTGCAGTTCCTTGCCCGGCTCCGCCATCGTGCGCTCGCCGAGATGCACCGGGACGGGATGGCGGCGACCGGGGGCGGAATCCTCCGCCTCCTCGACCTTGGAGTCCTTGATGCGGCGGAGCAATTCGAACAGGACCGGCGGGACGCCGATGCCGGTGGCGCCGGACAGCACCATGACGGGAGCGCCGGCCAGTTCCTCGAGGATCGCCTTCTTCTCGGCGATCTCCTCGTCGTCCAGGCTGTCGCACTTGTTCAGGCCGATGATTTCCTGCTTCTCGTCCAGGCCGTTGCCGTACGCTTCCAGCTCGCCCCGGATGATGGTGTACGCTTCCGCCACGTCTTCCTGGGTGCCGTCGATCAGGTGGAGCAGTACGCGGGTGCGCTCGACATGGCCGAGGAAGCGGTCGCCCAGACCGGAGCCTTCGTGCGCGCCCTCGATCAGGCCGGGGATGTCGGCCAGCACGAATTCCTCTTCGCCGACATAGACGACGCCCAGGTTGGGCTGAAGGGTTGTGAAGGGGTAATCGGCGATCTTGGGCTTGGCGCGCGAGGAGGCGGCCAGGAAGGTCGATTTGCCGGCGTTGGGCAATCCGACCAGCCCGGCGTCAGCGATCAGCTTCAATCGCAGCCAGACCCAGCGCTCTTCGCCCGGCCAACCCGGATGGGATTGGCGGGGAGCGCGGTTGGTCGCCGACTTGTAATGGGCATTGCCAAAACCGCCGTCGCCACCGTGCAGCAATACGACGCGCTGGCCGACTTCGACCATGTCGGCAAGCACGGTTTCCTGGTCGTCGTCTAGCACCTGGGTGCCGACGGGGACCTTGAGGACGATGTCCTCGCCCTTGGCGCCCGAGCGGTCCTTGCCCATGCCGTGGCCGCCGCGCGGCGCCTTGAAGTGCTGCTGGTAGCGGTAGTCGATCAGGGTGTTGAGGCCGTCCACCGCCTCGATCACCACATCGCCGCCCTTGCCGCCGTCGCCGCCGTCCGGTCCGCCGAACTCGATGAACTTCTCCCGCCGGAAGGCGACGATGCCGGGGCCGCCGTCACCGCTCTTGAGGAATACCTTGGCCTGATCGAGGAATTTCATGGCTTCAACGTCAATAAATGTCAGCAGATGTCATCATCTGCGGGAGGTGGGGATCGGGGTGGAACGCGGGTAGAGGGTATCGGATAGCAGAAACGAAAATCGGGGGGACGGTAAAACCGACCCCCCGATGATCCAAGTCCGGAATGCAGGATGCTGGGGCGCCGTTACTCGGCCGCCGCCGGCACGCTTTCCGCTTCGGTGACGGACACGCCCTGTACCGAGACGAAGGTCCGGCCGAGCATGGACTTGCGGAACTTCACCTGACCCTCGACGAGAGCGAACAGGGTGTGGTCCTTGCCGATGCCGACATTGGCGCCGGGATGGAACTCGGTGCCGCGCTGACGGACGATGATGTTGCCGGGGATGACGTTCTCACCACCGAACTTCTTGACGCCAAGACGACGGCCGGCGCTGTCGCGACCGTTGCGGGAGCTACCGCCTGCCTTTTTATGTGCCATCGCTCTGAACTCCTATAAGCCAGGGTCGTACCGGACGGGATTATGGGCGCGTTCGAATTACGCGCTGATCCCGGTGATGCGCAGCACGGTCAGGTCCTGACGGTGCCCGTTCTTACGCCGGTAGTTCTGGCGACGCTTCTTCTTGAAGACGATGATCTTCGGCCCACGATCCTGGGCGATGACCTCGGCGGTAACCGCAGCCCCTGCGACCAGGGGGGTGCCGACCGTCGTGCTGCCTTCGTCGCTGACCATCAGAACTTCATCGAAGTTGATGGAAGCGCCAGCTTCGCCAGCCAGTTTCTCGACCTTGATCACGTCGCCGTTGGCGACTTTGTACTGCTTGCCGCCGGTGCGGATCACTGCGAACATGTTTGCCACTGCCGTATCTGAAAACAAACTACGGGCACGACAAACCCCGTCGGAGATTTGAGCCCGCTGGTAAGGAGCGGCGACTATACTCAGCGGTGTTGGAGAGTCAACAGCATGATTCAAATGATTCTGGGCGCGAAGCTGCATTGTGCCCTTGCGCGCGTCTTTTCCATCAGCTAATTTCCGGCCGCTTCGCCACCAGACGGTGGTTGAAGTCGATAGGACGGACGGGTGGTCGAGTGGTTGAAGGCACCGCACTCGAAATGCGGCGTACCTGCAAGGGTACCGTGAGTTCGAATCTCACCCCGTCCGCCATCTTCCCGAAAAATATCGGGTTCAAAATCTTCAAATGATCTGTCCCTGTTTGCCTGTAGGCAGATTCGACGCCCGATTGCCGTGGCTGGTCGACGTCCGCCCTTCAGATCTCATCTGCTCGGTCCACGTCACCAAATGCTGATAGACGATCTGTTCGGATTGGGGATGGTTCCGGCTTCCCCGCCGATTTCCGGCCTTGCCAATTTCGACGCATGGACGGATGAGGCTGGTGCAGCGGAATTGTTAGGCAGGGTTGATGCCGGAAGCTGGATGCTCGACCTCAAACGCCGCGTGCAGCATTTCGGTTACCGGTACGACTACCGGGCACGAACCATATCTTTCTCCGATCATCTCGGGGCATTGCCCGATTGGCTATCGTGCCTGGGTCAACGTCTGGTCAGAGACGGTATATTCGATCGGCTTCCCGATCAAGTTATCGTCAACGAATATCTGCCGGGCCAGGGCATCTCACCGCATGTCGAC
>DASQKT010000152.1:0-9373 GCA_035630415.1 Skermanella sp. | reverse complement strand
TTGGCGCTCAGCATCCTGCCGTCGGGCGAGGTCTGGAAGATGCCCTCGACCGCGTTCTCGTAGATGTCGCGGTACTTGCGCTCGCTGTCGCCAAGCGCCGCCGCCGTCCGGTAATGCTCGTCGATCCGGCGCTGAAGTTCGTGGTTGGCGCGCTTCAGGCTGGACGCCAGCGCACGGACGTCGCGCGCCCGGCGCTGGGTCGTGTTCAGGTAGGCCGCCAGCACGGTGGTCAGGATAAGGCTGCCGAAGAGGGTCCCGGCGGGGGCGAAGGCCAGCAGGGGCGGCAGGTTGAGCGCAGCACCCTGAAATTCGGCTACCCAGACCCGGTCGCCCAGGACCAGTTGGGATTGAAAGGTGATCGGACCGGCCAGCATGGTCAACTGCATGATCGGATCGGCGCCGACTCTGTAAAGGATGATGTCCGGGGTCTGCGGATCGTAAATCCTCAAGCTGGACGAGGCCGCTCCGGGAGCGTCGCCGGATTGCCTGCGAAACAGCGTGTCGAAAGCCGCCAGCCCCACTGCGGCGCCCGTGACCATTCCGTCCCGGCTCTGCCGCGTCGGAACCGCGACAGCCAGGACACGGCCGTCCGCCATGCCAAGCGACGAGCCATCGACCACCGCCGTCGTCAGCGGCCGTCCAGTCTGCGCGGCGGCGATCAGGGCACGCAGGCCGGAAGAGCTTTCGAGCGCCACCAGTTGCTCAGGCTTCTCCCGCGACCCGGCATTGTAGGAAATCGCCGCCCCGCCAGCCGGGAGCGGAGCCCAGAACAGCAGGTCGACGCCCTTCTCTTCCGGCAGGATATGGTCGATGAATCCGGAAAACTCTTCCGGCGAGACAGTATCGGAAGCGCCGAACAGACCGCTCGAAGCCCGTGCGGCGTCCTCGACGATGCGAATGCGGCGCTGGATGGTTTCGGTCGTCCGGCCGGCCTGGATGCCCAGGTTGTCAGCAAGATGGGTGATGGTTTGCTGGCGAACCGCGAAGAATATCGTTATCGAAACGATCAGGCCGACGATGATGACGGCGAGCGTGGTATGGCGGCCCCAGCCGGTGCGGCCACGCTGCCGGCCCTGCGGGCGATGTGCCGGCACCGTCGATTTCCGCTCCGGATGGTTTAGCCCTGGAAAGCCGCTCCGATCCGGTGATTCGCTCGTACTTATGTTCGACATGCCATCGCTGTTCACTGATACGGCACCAACTGACGTAACCATGTATTTGACTGATATTATAAGAAAATTAATCTAACCGGCAATGTCGCGGATAGCATCAGGTATCTTTGGACCTGGATGATTGGCCGCAGTGTTCTATTGTCGATGCCGGCCATATCAACCGCCGTCCCAACCGCCGTCAAAGCAAAGGCTTCCGGTATGAACGATCCAGCGGTCATCGAGTTTCCAAGCCACCGCGCGGTCCCGCGCGCGGCCGTCATCGGCGCCGGCCTGTCCGGACTGATCTGCGCCGAACGGCTGATCCGGGAGGGATGGCCGGTCACCATATTCGACAAGGGCCGTGGGCCGGGGGGACGGCTGTCCACGCGCCGCGCCGACGAACTCCGGTTCGATCATGGCGCGCAGTACTTCACCGCGCGCGACCAGCGCTTCCGCGACCGGGTCGATGCGTGGGTCCACGACGGCGTGGTGGCGCTATGGAACGGCCGGATCGTGCGGATCGGCCAGAGCCAGTCACTTGAGGAATCACCCGGAGAGCGGTTCGTCGGCACTCCCGGCATGAATGCCCCGGCCCGCGCCCTGGCGACCGTGGTCGAGCCGCAGGCCGGCGTCCGGGTCGCGAGCGTGACGCCCGACGGCCGGCGCTGGCGCCTGGAAGACGAGCGCGGCGGCGACCTCGGCAGTTACGACCGGGTGGCGGTCGCGGTGCCCAGCCCGCAGGCGGTGCCATTGCTGGCGGAGGCGCCCGATCTGGCGTCCCGCGCGGCCGATGCCGTCATGGCGGGATGCTGGACGGTGATGGCCCGGTTCGAACGGCGGCTCGACCTTGGCTACGACGGCGCCTTCGTCACCGGATCGCCGCTGTCCTGGATCGCGCGCGACAGTTCCAAACCCTGCCGGCCCGACGGCGAGGCCTGGGTGCTTCACGCATCGCCGGAATGGTCGCAGAGGCATATCGAGGACGAGCAGGACACCGTGATCGAAGCCCTGACCGCAGCACTCCGCGATCTTGTGGGCACGGCAGCAGCCGTCCCTACCGAGCATCTGGCGGCGCACCGCTGGCGTTTCTCACTGCCTGTCCATGCCCTGGACGAGGAATGCCTGTTCGATCCGGAACGCGGATTGGGCGCCTGCGGCGACTGGTGCAACGGCGCCCGCGTGGAAGGGGCCTATCTCAGCGGGTTGGCGTTGGCCGAACGGATGATCGCGGCGGCGCAGAGGTCACCGGCTTGACGTTGCACCAGGAGAACGACACTGTGCCATCCCCCTGCACGCGTGTCTGCGTGATCGATCCGGCGTCGAAACTTTGCCGGGGATGCCTGCGGACCATCGACGAGATCGTCGATTGGAGCGGCAAATCCCCGGCTGAAAAGCGCGCCGTGCTGGTGCAAGTGGAGAGGCGGCGGAGAGAGTAGGCCAGCCTTAACGCTGGTCGATCAGGTCGAACTCGGCTGTCGGTTCGGTTTCGACCAGTTCGGCGATCGTGTCGTAGGCCTGGGCATTGCTGTCCATCTGGTCCTTGATCGGATCGTTCTGTTCGCCGACATGGCGGAAGAAGGTCGCGGCGTCCCGCAGAAGCTTCGCGGCGATTTCGGCATTGGTAGCCATCGGCGTGGTCCTTTTTCCGGAGGAGCGTATTCGGACTCCAACAAAACGCCGCCGGGATGGTTGCAAGCGACGCTATCCGCCCGGACCTAAGCGGATGCTTTATTCAGTGCCGCGACGCGGTCGCGGTCGCTCTTCAGCCGGGAGAGATGCTGGCTGATCACGCCGGCGAGGTGGGTCGGCAGGTCCTTGTCGAGCGCCTGCTCATAGCGGCGGACCGCTTCGCTTTCGCCCCGCTCGATTTCCTGGAGGATCGCCGTCCGGTCGCGCCCCATGACGGACGACTTCAGGCCGACGAAGAACCGGTGTGCCCCGCCCAGGATGGTGCCGCTCGCCTCCGGCGCTCCGCCCTGTTCCGCCACATGCTTCTGAAGGTCCCGGACCATGGCGCCGCGCTGAGCCGACAGGTCGTTGAACAGGGACTTGAGGTCCTGTTCCTCGGCGTCTTCGGCGGATTTGCGGTACCCTTCGTGACTGTCCTCGGTGATCTGGATCAGATCGTTCAGGGTATCGACAATCTCGTCCTTGGTCATGGCGGACTCCAACAGGGGGTTCTTACCGGCAAGCATTTGCGTACCGGCAAGAACCCGAACCAACCTGAATTGGTTCCCATATCCTGAAGTAGTCAGCCCCGGAAGAAGTCAGCCGCGCGGGGCGTGCTTGTTCAGGATGCGCTGGAGCGTCCGGCGATGCATCTTCAAGCGGCGCGCGGTCTCCGACACGTTGCGGTCGCACTGCTCGAACACCCGCTGAATATGTTCCCAGCGGACCCGGTCGGCCGACATCGGGTTTTCCGGCGGCGGCGGCAGCGGACGACCGTCGGCAAGCAATGCCGCCTCCACCGCGTCGGCGTCGGCCGGCTTGGGCAGGTAATCGACGGCGCCGGCCTTGACCGCCGCGACGGCGGTGGCGATGTTGCCGTACCCGGTCAGCACCACGATCCTGCTGTCGGGACGGGCATCGCGCAGGGCCGCCACCACGTCCAGCCCGCTGCCGTCGCCCAGCCTAAGGTCGACCACGGCGAAGACGGGGGCGGATTCCTGGGCGACCTCGATCCCCATCGCGACGCTGTCCACCGCGACGACGTCGAAGCCGCGCTTCTCCATCGCTCTCGCCAAACGGTTGCGGAATGGGGGGTCGTCATCGACGACCAGTAGGCTGCGGGAAGCATCGCCGGAGAATGTAAGTTTGGCGGGCTCGCCAGTCGGACCGATCTCGGATGTCATTCTGCGTTCCCGTCCTCAGCCTTTCGTGTCGAAAATCGGTGGATTCCACCGTACGACAACTTGCGCCCCGCCGCTACGACTATTGGCGAAGCCGACCACGGCTCCGGTACGTTCCAGCAGGGTCTGCGCGATGAATATCCCGAGTCCCATATGCGGCCTTCCGTCGGCCCGGCCACCCTCGACACGCGTGGATATGTACGGCTCGCCGATCCGGTGCAACAGGCTCTGCGGGAAACCCGGACCGTCGTCGGTCACCGTAATCGTCAGCGTTTCCAGGTCCCAGCGGGCACGTACGGTCACGCGGGACCGGGCGAACTGAGTTGCGTTCTGGATCAGGTTGCCGAGCCCGTGGATGATTTCCGGGCTGCGCCGGATCATCGGAACGGCGGGTCCTGCGACCGCGTCGGTCTCCAGGACGAATTGTATATGACCCAGGCGATGGGGAGCGCCGGCGGCGTCGATCAGCGCCGCGACCGTCAAGCGGTCGAACGGCTCGCCGCCTTCCGCCTCCGGCTTGCGGGACAACTCCGCCAGGATGTCGCGGCAGCGCAGGCTCTGGCTTTGCAGCAAGGCGATATCCTCGGCTAGCGGACTGTCCGGCGGGATCTCGCTCGCCAGTTCCTTCGCGACGAGGTGGATCGTACCGAGCGGCGTGCCGAGTTCATGCGCGGCGGCGGCCGCCAACGCTCCCAGCGCCGACAGCCGCTGTTCCCGCTCCAGCGCCATCTGGCTGGCGGCCAGCGCGTCGGAGATCGACCGCGCTTCCTGCGCCACGCTCCAGACATAGGCGGTGATGAAGATGGCGGAGAGCGACAGCGCCAGCCAGATGCCGAGCAGATAGAGCGGCGGCAGGCCGACGGCGCCGTTGGCCCAGGGCAGCGGGAACTGCCACAGCGCCAGCCCGGTCAGGCAGCACAGCGCCAGCACCGTCAGCGCCGTCACGCTGACCCGCGACAAAATGGTCCCGGCGACCGTCAGCGGCGCCAGGATCAGGATCGCGAAGGGATTTTGCAGCCCGCCGGTCAAATAGAGCAGCAGCGTCAGTTGCAGCGTGTCATACCCGAGGTACAGCGCGGCGTCGCGGTCGGCCAGCCGGGGCCGTGCGCCGCGCTGGGCCTGCGCCGCGAGGTTCAGCAGCACCGAGGCGCCCATCGCGGCCAGCGCCGGTCCCAGCGGCAGCTTGAAGCCGAAGCCGTAATGGACGGACAGCACGGCGGTCAACTGGCCGAACACCGCGATCCAGCGAATCAGGATCAGGGTGCGCAGCGTCACCCGGCCGTCGATGGCCGTGGCGATGGGAGTGACGTGGGGAGGGTATGCTGTTTCGGTCATGCGGACGGCTTGGGCCTGGGGGTGGTCAGGGATGGGCAGACCTGCCATATAGCCTGCTTATGTCCCAAGCTGTCATTAATGTCGAAGGCCTTACCAAGCGGTTCGACGACACCACCGCCGTAGACGCCATCAGCTTCGCCGTGCCGGCCGGCACGGTGGTCGGACTGCTGGGCGGCAACGGTGCCGGCAAAACCACGACCATCTCCATGCTGCTGGGCCTGCTGCTGCCGACATCCGGCACGATCGAGGTCCTGGGCGTCGATATGCTGCGCCACCGGCACCGGGTCCTGACCCGGATGAACTTCTCGTCCCCCTATGTCGACCTGCCGCACCGGCTGACCGTGGCGGAGAACCTGACCGTCTACGGGCATCTCTACGGCCTTTCGGGCGTCCGGCGCCGCGTCGCGGAGGTCGCGGAGGCGCTGGACATCGCCCAGTTCCTGAAGAAGCCCGTCGGCAAGCTGTCGGCCGGACAGAAGACCCGCGTGGCCCTTGCCAAGGCGCTGCTCAACAAACCCGACGTGCTGCTGCTGGACGAGCCGACCGCCTCGCTCGACCCCGACACGGCGGACTGGGTCCGGACTTATCTGGAAACCTACCGGCGGGAGACCGGCGCCACGATCCTGCTGGCGTCCCACAACATGCTGGAAGTCGAGCGGCTGTGCAGCCTCGTGCTGATGATGCGCAAGGGCACCATCGTCGATCGCGGCACGCCGGCCGAGTTGCTGGAACGTTACGGCCGCGACACGATGGAGGACGTCTTTCTGGACATCGCGCGCGAACGCCGGACCGGCGGCGTCGCCGACGCGGCGGATTGATTTGCGGGGGCGGATTGATTTGCGGGGAATGAGAACGATGGGTGCGTCTGTACGCCGCATCGCAGCGATGGTGCTGCGCTACTGGTATCTGCTGCGCGGCTCCTGGCCGCGAATCCTGGAACTGGCGTACTGGCCGACCGTCCAGATGATCATGTGGGGCTTCATCAGCCAGTTCATGGCGACCAACAGCACCTGGGTCGCACAGGCCGCAGGCGTGCTGATCGCGGCGGTGCTGCTTTGGGACGTGTTGTTCCGGGGCCAGCTCGGCGTGTCGGTGTCGTTCCTGGAGGAGATGTGGTCGCGCAACCTGGGCCACCTGTTCGTCAGCCCGCTGCGGCCGGGCGAATGGGTCACGGCGCTGATGACGATGAGCCTGATCCGGACGCTGATAGGGACGATCCCGGCGGCCCTGCTGGCGATCCCCGTGTTCGGCTACTCGATCTTCGACATGGGGCTGCCGCTGGCGGCCTTCTTCGCCAACCTGATCGTCATGGGCTGGTGGCTGGGCCTGCTGATCGTGGCCTTGATCCTGCGCCACGGTCTGGGCGCCGAAAGCCTTGCCTGGGTCGCCGTCTTCCTGCTCGCCCCCGTCAGCGCCGTCTACTACCCGGTATCGGTACTGCCCGGCTGGCTTCAGGCGGTGGCCTGGACGCTGCCCTCCGCCCACGTCTTCGAGGGCATGCGGGCGCTGATGTTCGAGGACGCCATTCGCTGGGACCATCTGGCCTGGGCGACCGGCCTCAACATCGCCTACATGGCCGCTGCCGCCGGCGTCTTCCTGCACTACTTCAACGTCGCCCGCCGACGCGGCGCGCTGCTCCAGACGGGTGAGTAGCAGATGGGGGAGTAACAGATGGGGGAGTAGCGCACCGCGCCATACCGCTTAGAACGCCTGCCCGATACTGAGATAGAGCTGCCAGCTCGAATCGCCCGGCCGCTTGTTCAGCGGCACCGCGACATCGACCCGCAGAGGCCCAAAGGCCGTGTAGTAGCGCGCGCCGATGCCGGCACCCCAGCGCAACTCTTCCGAAAAGTCCAGCGTCGGAGAATCGTAGACGTTGCCGCCGTCGATGAAGGGCACGATGCCGATGGTGTCGGTCACCTTGATCCGCATTTCCGCCCCGACCTCGATCAGGCTGCGGCCGCCGATCGGCTCGCCTTCCGCGTTCAGCGGCCCGACATCCTGATACCCGTAGCCCCGGATCGATCCGCCGCCGCCGGCATAGAACCGCTTGTCCGCCGGGATGGCCGCCGTGCTCGACCCGAAGACGCTGCCCAGCGAGAACCGTCCCGCCGCCACGAACCGCCCATCGCCGATAAAGTCGTAATAAGCGCTGTTGGTCAGCCGCGCGATGGAGAAGATCGAGCCCTCGCCGCCGATCTGCTTATAGGGCGTCACCAGCAGGTCGGTGCGGAAACCCTTCGTCGGGTTCAGCAGGTCGTTGGTGCCGTCGTAGCTGACATGCAGGGGAACGCCGAACAGCGTGCTGTCGGTCGTGCCGCCCAGATTGTCGGTGACGCTGGACTGCTCCAGCGACACGCCGCCCGACACCGTCAAGGCATCGGACAGCTTCCGCTCCAGCAGGGCGGACAGCACGATGGCGTCCCGGTCATAGGCGTCGGGCCGCTCGCGCAGCAGGGTCGCGTCCAGGATCAACGATTGATTGAGCGTCAGGAAATCGGGTTTGCGGAAATTGGTGTTCAGTCTCGCTTCGATATCCGTCGGATCGTTCTCGCCGATCCGCGCCAGGGTGGCCGATACCCTGAGTTGTTCGGCGCCGCCGAACAGGTTGCGGTGCTGCCAGTAGACATTGGTGCCGAACCCGTCCTCGGTCGAATAGCTGAACCCGGCGCCGATCGCCCGGCGCGGCCTTTCCGCGACCGTGATGGTCACCGGCGTCACGCCATCTGGCCCCGGTTCCCGGTCCAGCCCGACCCGCACCGACGAGAAGGTGCCCAGGTCGGAAATCGACGACCGCGCGTCCTCGATCTCGGCCGGGCGGTATTCCTCCCCCGGCTTCCACGGGACGCGGTTGCGCACCAGTTGCTCGGTCACCTGATCCAGCCCGTGGACCGAGACATCACCGTACCGGGTCAGCGGTCCCGGATCGATGATGTAGGTGACGTCCATGGTCCGGGTCTCGTGATCGACCACGGCCTTGCGCTCGGCGATGCGGGCGAAGGCGAAGCCGCGCTCGGAAAGCCGGCTGGTGGCCCGGCTCTCGGCATCGACCACCTTGGCCGCCAACGCCGTTTCCCCCACCAGGATGCCAAGGTCGGCCGCCGTGATCGGGGCGCCCTCCAGCACCACGCCGCCGGCCCCCGCCACCGTGATCCGGTCGAAGGTGTAGGCCGGTCCGGTTTCCACCTTGACGCTCACCTTGGCCGGCTCGACCGTGGTATCGACCTCGATCTCGACCTTGCCGTCGTAGAACCCGACCGAGCGAAGCGCCGTCAGCAGGCGCTCGCGGTCGGCGTCGGCCCGGCGGCGCAGTCCGATCGGACTTGGCGGCGGCTGCTCGTTCAGGCGGAACAGCGTGGCGGTGCCCTGCAACAGGTCGCGGAGCGAATTGTCCTCCACTCCGGTCAGGGTGACCTCGTACGGCGTCTGCTGCGCCGAAACCGGCAACGCGGCCAAGCCGCCGACGGCAAGCAGCGCCGCCATGCCGGCGATACCGCAGGAAAGACGAAGACGCCTCCGAAAACCGGTCCGGGTACGGGCGCGCGAGCGGATCGGAAGGAAGGAGCTGGGGCGATGGCCGGAAGTCAGGGGTCTTCTCCGTTCGGGCAGTGCGTTGGCAAACGTAGTGGTGACGGACGAGGTTCCCCGTGGCAACCCCCGTTCCCAAGCTTTCGACCGTGATTCACTTGAAAACCCCGAACCCGGTCCCCACTTGGGCTAAGCGGATTGGAGCGCAATGGCAATGCTTGACGGGAATACCCGCCGGGCGTCCATGTCGCACCGGTTCCACTTGTAGTTTGAGGCGCAAACTGTATACTGCGCCGCAACATGACCCGGGCACTGAGATGAATCGTGGATTCATCATCAACGTGTTTATCCGGGCGTTTTTGTTTGCCCGCGGTACGCCGCGGCTCAACCCGGGACATCAGAGAAGTTCGGTATGGATCTGCGGAATATCGCTATCATCGCACACGTCGACCATGGCAAGACCACACTGGTCGACGTGCTGCTTCGCCAGTCCGGTTCCTTTCGCGAAAA
>DASQKT010000151.1:0-17518 GCA_035630415.1 Skermanella sp. | reverse complement strand
CCGCCGTCGGCTTTCGCGAGGTTGGGACCAACCTGAAGCACGCCAAGCTGGATGGCGTGTGGCGCGACGTCGTCGTAGTCGAACGGCTGATCGACGAGAATATCGACTGACTTCGGCAACGTTGTGGATTTCCCGGCGCGTCGGTGTCGGGCTCAAGAGGCCCGCCAACTCCGCCGGATCACTCCTCCGCGTAGGGGTTCTTGCCCTTGCGCGTCAGCATGCGGATCGGCACGCCGGGGAGGTTCAGGCTTTCGCGGATTCCATTCACCAGATAGCGGAGATAGGTTTCCGGCAGATCGAGCGGCTTGCTGACCCACAGGGCGAAGGTCGGCGGGCGCGCCTTTACCTGCGTGGCGTAGCGGATCTTGATGCGGCGGCCTTCGACTGCCGGCGGCGGGTGCGCTTCGGTCATGCCGGCGAGCCAGCGGTTGAGGTCGGAGGTGCTGACGCGGCGGTTCCAGACGTCGTAGATGTCGAAGACGGCGTCCAGCAGGTTGTCGAGCCGCTGGCGGCGGAGAGCGGACAGCGTCACCACGGGGATGCCGCGCACCTGGGCAAGCTGTGCCTGAAGCTTGTCTTCGATCTGCTTCAGCGTACCCGCCCGGTCGGTGACGATGTCCCACTTGTTGACGGCGATGACCAGCGCACGGCCCTCGTCCAGCACCATGCGGGCGATCGTCAGGTCCTGGTGATCCAGGATGGCTTCGGCATCGACCACCAGCACGACCACATGGGCCATGCGGATGACGCGCAGGGCGTCGGCGACGGCCAGCTTTTCCAGCTTTTCATCGACCCGCGATTTGCGGCGCATTCCGGCGGTATCGACCAACCGAATAGGTTTGTCCTTGTAGGTCCATTCGACCGCGATGGCATCGCGGGTCATGCCGGCTTCGGGGCCGGTCAAGACGCGGTCCTCGCCGACCAAGCTGTTCAGCAGGGTCGATTTGCCGACATTGGGACGTCCGACGATCGCAAGTTGGAGCGACTTGACCGGTGCGTTCTCGCCCGCGTCGGCGGAAGCGGCGGTTTCGTCGGGTTCCTCTTTCTCTTCCGGCGGGACGTAGGGCAGCAGCGCCTCGACCAGTTCGGCGAGGCCCTCGCCATGCTCGGCGGAGATCGGCACCGGCTCGCCCAGGCCTAGTTCGAACGCTTCGTAGAGACCGGGCGCACCGGCCCTGCCCTCGCACTTGTTGGCGAGCAGGATAATCGGCGTCTTGCCCTTGCGCAGCCATGCCGCGAAATGCTGGTCAAGCGGCGTAACGCCAGCGCGGGCGTCGATCAGAAGGAGAGCCACGTCGGCTTCTTCGATCGCGCGCTCGGTCTGGCGGCGCATGCGCGCTTCCAGACTATCGTCGAACGCTTCCTCAAGCCCGGCGGTGTCGATCACCGTCAGGTCGATGCCGGCCAGACGGGCGGGAGCCGCGCGCCAGTCGCGCGTGACGCCGGGTGTATCGTCCACCAGGGCAAGCTTCTTGCCTACCAGCCGGTTGAACAGGGTGGACTTGCCGACGTTGGGCCGGCCTATGATCGCGACAGTTAGAGACATTGCTTCCATGTAGGGAGCCGACGCCGGCTCCACCACCTCAATTAGGTCGCCTTAACGGTAGGCGACCAGGGTACCGTCATCAGTCAGGACGTAAAGCGTATTGTCGGCAACGACGGGCGCGATGAAGGCGCCGCCGGGGAGTTCCAGCCGCTGTTGTTCCCGCCCGTCTTCTGGGGACAGTGACACCAGCTCGCCGATCGAATTGGCGACCCACAGGCGGCCGCCGGCCAGCACCGGACCGGTCCAGATGATGGGGCCGCTGCGGTCCTTCGGGTCCTCGTAGCGGGGCAGCGGGGCAACCCAGCGGATGCGGCCGGACTGGCGGGTGAGTGCGATCACCTCGCCCTCGTTGCTGAGCACGAAGATGAAATCTCCGGCCGCCCAAGGGGTATCGACACCGCCGATTTCCTGCTCCCAGGCGCGTCCGCCCGACCGCTCGTCGATGGCGACCATCCGGCCGCTGTGGCTGACCGCCACCACGAGGCCACGGTCGATCACCGGCATGCCACGGATATCGGCAAGGTTGGACAGGGCGCCGGCACGCCGGACGGCGGCCAGATTGTCCGACCAGCCGACGCGGCCGTTCTCGGCGCGGAGAGCGAACAGCTCGCCTGAGGAATAGGGCACGGCGACGATCGAGCCGTCGGCGGCCGGGCTCGCGGCGCCCAGCAGTCCGGCGGTCTCAAGGATGCCGGTGTGGGTCCACAGCGTTGCCCCGTCGGTCGTGGAGTACGCGATGAGTTGGTTATCGACGGTGACGACGAAGGCGCGGTTGTTGACGACGGTCGGGGCAGCGCGAACCGGTCCCGGCACGCGGGTACGCCATGTGATCGCCCCGGTCTTCGGGTCGAGCGACAGCAACTCGCCGTAACCCGTCGTGGCGAGCAGGCGGCCGTCGGCGTAAGCGACGCCGCCGCCCAATGCCCCACCTGATTCGTTCTCGCGCTCGATGCTGGTGCGCCAGATCTGCTTGCCGGTGGCGGGATCGAACGCCGTCACTTCGTAGTCGGTGTCGAGCGTATAGACCCTGCCGTCGGCCACGACGGGGCGGGCCAGCAGACGGGTATCGCTGGACGAGCCGGAGCCGATATCGGCGCTCCAGACCTGCCGAGGCTGGGCGGAGAGCGCCAGATGCCCCATGGCGTGGTCGGGATTTCCGCCGGCCTGCGGCCACGACGCATTCGTCACGGGCGCCGGCAGTTCGACCCGCAGGTCGGCCAGCCGGGGATCGGGTTCGAGCTGGCGTTCCAGGCGCAGGACCGAGATCCGCTCACCCGGCAGGGGCGGCGGCTCGCTATCGCCGAACCAGCTTCCTCCGCCGCAGCCGGCAAGCGTCATGGTCAGCAGACCCGCCGTCAGCAGGCGTGCGGCTACGGGCCGGGAGGCCCGCCGGGAAGTGGCTCGGAGAAATGTCATTGCGGCTCGGCTGAATAGAGGGCTGCAAGTTCGGTGGCGCGGCTGCGGACACCGGCGGGAGCGGCGGGATCGTTCTGAATTTGCTCAAAAAGCTTCCCGGCGGCGGCTTTGTCGCCGGAGCGGATGGCGAGAAGCGCCGTCAGCTCTCGGGCGGAATGACGCCAGGGATTGTTATCGGCCATAAGCGGCTGAAGACGGGCGGTGAGCTGGCCGGCATCGCCGGTCTGGACCTGATGCATCACCGACAATACGGATGCTAGGTCGCGATAGACAGGCTCAAGCTTACTGGACTGCGTCAGCTCGTCGTAGATCTTGACGGCGGCGGCGGAATCGCCTTCGCGGGCCCGGAGCCCGGCTTCGAAGAAGAGTGCCAGAGTGCCCGGCCCGGCGCCGTTCTGCGCCGCGAAGGCGGACAGGGCGTCCGCCGCGGCCTTGGGGTCGCCACTGGCATTCGGGTCGCTGGCGGCAGGCCCGGCAGCGCTGCCTGCCAGACGCAGTGCGTCGGCAAGCTGCGCCGTCTGCGTCTCCGCCTCGGCGTGCTGATGGTTGCGCCAGGCGACGAAGCCAGCGGTACCCGCGACAATGACCAGCACGGCGCCGACAATGGCGGCGCCATACCGCTTCCAGATCATTTCCAGTCGATCGCGGCGAAGGTCTTCGTCAACTTCGCGAAAAATATCGCTCATATGGCTGTATCCGGACAGGCGGTGCCTGTCCGTCCTCATGCGTGCGGGTTGGGCCGGATACCAGACGCCCCGGTACAGGTCAAGGCGGCAATACGCGCGCCGGTCTCCACCTGTCCGTTTCGGCTCGCTCGTACTTGTCTCAGGCCTTTATTTCCACTTGATCGAGCAGCCCATGCTGGGGATCTGCTCGGCCGGTCCCTGCCCCGTGGCCGCGACTCGCACCATGGCGTCGAACAGCTCGCGCTGGGCATTGGGCACGGGCTGCACCTTAGACGCATCCAGCCGCCCCCGGTACTGGAGCCCGAGATCGGCGTTGAAGCCGAAGAAATCGGGCGTACAGACTGCATCGTACGCCCGCGCCACAGCCTGGGTTTCATCCAGCAAGTAGGGAAACGGCAGGTCATGCTCCGCCGCGAAGCGCTTCATGTGGTCGAAGTCGTCGTCCTGATAGCGTTCGGTGTCGTTCGACATGATGGCAACAGAATTGACGCCATGACGCTCAAGTTCGCGGCAATCGCGGACGATACGGTCGATCACCGCCTTCACATAGGGGCAGTGGTTGCAGATGAACATGACGAGCGTGCCGTTCGGCCCCCGCACATCGGCAAGGCTCCATGTCCTGCCGTCGGTACCGGGCAGGCTGAAATCCACGGCTTTCCAACCGAAATCGCAGATCGGTGACTGGACTGCCATAAACGTCTCACTCCCTAGACTTCGTTGTTCGGCCGTCCTCCTGCCGGTCGGGCGGGGCGGCCTTTTCATTGTGGGTCCGGGAGTGTAGCGCGGGAAATGACGGCGTCCAACACGCGCGATCAAGGCGTCTGAAAAGCCAGATGCCACTGACGCAGGAAGCTTTCCCGCTTGAACTTGTCGAGGAAGACGAGCAGCGCCGGACTGAGCGTGATCGGGATCACCGGGCCGGTGGATGCCGCTCGGTCCCCCCTCAGGACCGCGTCCTCTTGAATGCCGGGCGTGAGGGAAAACAGCGCCGATTGGCTGGAGATGATCTCCTGGCCGCGCTGAGAGAGCAGATAGTCGATGAAGCTGCCGGCAAGGTCCGCCCGCCGGGACTTGGCGGGGATGATCGCGACCCTCGACATGACCAGAGTGTAGTCTTCAGGCAGGACGATGCCGATCCTGGCCCCCGCCACCATCCGGGCGCGGGCGTAGGAACCCAGCATGTTGTAGGCGATCAGGACCTCGCCCCGCTCGATCATTTCCAGGATGTCGCCGGTGCAGCAGGCAAGCCGGGCCTGCGCCGCACCCAGCGTTACCATGAGCTGCCAGTACTGGCTGAACAGGACGGAGTCCTGGGTCGCGAACAGGTAGCCGATGCCGCTGGTGGCGGCATCGTAAGTCGCGACACGTCTGTTGTAGCGTGCTCCGTTCTCCCGGATCAGCCGGATCAGGTCGTTGCGCGACCGGGGCACTTCCTGTTCCGGAACGAGGTCGCGGTTATAGGCGATGACCGCCGGTTCCACCGTGAAGCCGAAGGCTTCGTCTCGCCAGTTGGCCCAGTCCGGTAAGGCTTGGGTAGCGGAGGATTCGTAGGGTTGCGAGAAGCCGTCGTTGATCAGCTTGACCTGAAGGTCGGAGGCCGAACTGATGACGAGATCGGCGTCGGTCTGCCCCGACTCCGTGCGTTCGTACAGATCGCGTGTCGAGAAATCCGAGTATGAAACCGTGACGGTCGGGGCGATCCGCTGGAAATCGAGGATAAGAGGCTCCATCAGCGTGCGGTCGGTCGCGGCATCGATCAGTAGCACATGCCGCTCCCCCGCCGGGGCGGGGTAGACCACGGGTTCGACAGCCAGTGCCGGGAACGGCAGAAGCAGCGTCAGCAGGCACGCCGCCCCGGTGACGAGCAGCAGTCCGGAGCGCGTGGCTGATCCGGAAGCCGGCGCCTGTGGAAATTCCAGGCGGACGATCAGGCCGCCGCCGGGCCGGTCGAGCAGGCGCAGGCCGCCGCCATGGGCGTCCGCCACCGCCTTGACGATGGCTAGGCCGAGCCCGCTGCCGATGGTCCCCGTTCCGGCGCTGCCGCGCCCGAACCGTTGCAGTACCCCTTCCTTCTCAGCATCCGGGATGCCGGGACCGCGATCCGCCACGTCTATCTGGAAGCCGCCTTCGGGGAGCGGGCCGAGCCGGACCGTGACGTCACCGCCCTGCCCCGCGTATTTGACGGCATTGTCGACAAGGTTGGTCATCGCCTCGGTCAGGCTGATCGGATCGCCGGCGATGAACGCCTGCTCCGCCGCCTCGTCGATGTCGAGACGGATCAGGACGTCGTCGCTGATCGGGCGGGCGCGCTGGACCACGTGGTCCAGCAAGGCGGCCAGATCGATGTTTTCCGGTTCCAACGCCTCGCTGCGGTGGATCACCATGGCGTGGCTGAGCAGTTGGCTGGTCAACTGGCTGGCTTCGACCGCGTTGCGGTGAATGCGGGCGACCGATCTTCTCAGGCTTTCCGGATCGTCCTCCTCGGCTGCAAGTTCGGCCTGGAGCCTGAGACTGGCGAGCGGCGTCCGGATCTGGTGCGCCGCGTCCGCCAGGAACGTCTGCATCGTGTCGAGGTTGCCGTGAAGCCGCGCCAGCAGGCTGTTGATCGCCTGGACGAGCTGGGAGACTTCGGCGGGCGGCGGGATCTCGATCGGACGGAAGTCGTGCGGCTGACGGGCGCGGATCATCTGCTCGAGCGACGCCAGCGGGGCGAGAGCCTGCCTGACGCCGAACCAGATCAGGCCACCGCCGGCCATGACCGCAAGCGCTATCGGCAGGAAGGCGTTGGTGAGGATGCCGCGCGCCAGACTTTCCCGCTCTTCCCGCGTTTGGGCGACCACGATCCTGACCCAGCCGGAAAGCTGGGGATGGGCGATCAGACGGTCGAGGACGGCGAGGCGAATGGGCATGTCCCGGTACGTGGCGTTCTGGAACGCGGTGTTGCGGTCGCCGGCTACGCGCTGGGTCACGGGCAGGTCGCCGTAGCCCGTCACCAGTCCGCCGCCCGGTGCGTCGATCCGGTAGAATATGCGGTCGCGGCGGGCCATTGCCAGAATGCTGAGCGAGGAATAAGGCAGATCGACTGCGATCCTACCGCCTTCGACCCGGATCGTATCGGCGATGGACAGCGCCGCCGCCTGAAGCAGTTGGTCGTAGGCGCTGTCGGCCGCCCGCTGGGCATAGGCATCGACGAAGGCGAAGAGACCCGCTGTCAGCAGCGCCAGGGCTCCGAACAGCCGGATCAGCAGCCGCCTGCGGAGCGAATAGCCTTCGCGGCCGGCTGTCTCAGCGTTCGGCACTGAGTTCCGCCACATAACCCAGGCCGCGCACGGTCCGTATTTCGACCGAAGCACCTTCCAGCTTCTTGCGCAGGCGCGAGACGTATAGTTCGATCGCGTTGGGTGCCGCGGGCTGGTCAAGGCTGAACAGGCGGTTGAGCAAGTCGTCCTTGCCCATGACGTTGTTCATGTTGGTCAGGAAAAGCTCAAGCAGGCGGAACTCCCGGCCGCTCAGGTCGAGCGCTTTGCCATCGACCGACGCCCGTTTTGCCGCCATGTCGAACAGCAGGTTACCGAACTTTGTTGCCGACGCGGCCATGCCGTGGGACCGCCGCAGAAGCGCGCGGCAGCGGGCTTCAAGCTCCCGCAGGTCGAACGGCTTGACGATGAAGTCGTCCGCGCCGAGGTCCAGCAGGTCGACCTTGACGTTGACCTGCGACCGGGCGGTCACCACCAGCACCGGCGTATGGTCGCGCCGCCGCCGCAGCTTGGTCAGGATCGTCTGGCCGTCGATGCCGGGCAGCATGATGTCCAGGATGACGAGTTGGTAGGTCTCCTGCGCAAGCAGTTCCTCCGCCGCCTCGCCATCCGGCGCCCAATCGACCGCGTAGCCCAGATGACGCAGCCGGCGGACGACGGCATCGGCAAGATCCTCGGTATCCTCGACCATCAGGATGCGCATGATTTCCTTGTTTCGTCTTGCCCGGACTTGATCCGGGTACCTCCCTGCGGAGGCTGACATCAGGACTCCCATTGGACGTTTACCGCTACTTCGCAGTTCCTGCCGGGAGGTCCCCGGATCAAGTCCGGGGATGACGGAAAGGTGGACGATATTGACGGAGTGTAGCGCTGGAGCGCTCCAGCTCAGCTCCTATTCGACCGGAACGGGACGCGGACGGCGCTGGTCGTCTATCGCGACGAATGTAAAGGTAGCCTCGGTCACTTTGAAGCAATCGTCGCCGTCGCGGCTGCGGCGCCATGCCTCGATGCGGATGCTGAGCGAGGTTCGCCCGACCCGGACGATGTCGGCGTAGAGGCTGACTTCGTCGCCGACGAAGACGGGGGAATGGAAGACCATGCTGTCGGCGGCGACGGTGGCGCAACGGCCCCGAGCCCGCCGAGCGGCGGCGTTGCCGGCGGCCAGATCCATCTGAGCCATCAGCCAGCCGCCGAAGATGTCGCCGGCAGGATTGGTGTCGGCCGGCATGGCGACGGTGCGGATGACCGGCTCTCCGGTCGGGACGGCGTTGGTCTGCGGCATTCCCAGTCACTCCTTTTCATCGGATGCGGACGGCGGCCGGGACACAACCGGAGTCTGGCGTCCGGCGTGGTACAGCCACATTGGCACGAACAGGTTGAGGACGATCAGGCGGACGACATGATGAGCGCCGACGAATGCAGGGTCGAGTCCCAGGGCGAAGGCCATGATGGTCATGGCTTCCACCCCGCCCGGCGCATAAGCGAGCCAGAGTTGCCCGAAAGGAAGTTCCAGAAGGGTATGGGCAATGAAGGCGAACAGGGCGGACACGCCCAGCGCCAGCATCACGCTTTCCAGCGAACCCCGGAAGGCGGACCGGATCGACGAGAAAGACGCGTTGCCAAAGCGGACGCCGATCACGCAGCCGGTGACGACGAACCCGAGTATCAGGAGCGGTCCGGGCAAGCGGCCCTCGACCATGCCGGTCGCGTGAAGGCCGGTACTGACCAGCATCCCGCCAAGCAGCGCTCCACCGGGCACGCCCAGCCGCTCCATCAACAGACCGGCCGCGTAGCCGCCGGCGAGGACGAGACCGGTTTCGATGAGCGAGAGATGCGCTCCGTCGCCCAGCGGCACGAACTCGCCGGCGCTTGGGAGCAGCCAGGGCATCAGGGCCACCAGCACGAAAAGCCGGAGGCTTTGGGCGAAGGCGATGCGCGGCAGGTCGGCGCCGCTGCGCAGCGCCAGGATCAGCACCTGCGACAGGGCGCCTGGAATGGACGAATAACGCGCCGTCGCCCGCTCCCATCCCCAAACCCTGGTCAGCCATGCGGTGCTGGTGCCGATCATCGCGACCACCGCCACCGCCAGGATTCCCAGGCTGCCCGGCCATGCGCCGATCTCGGCTATCGTTTCCGGCGTCACGGCGCTGCCGATCGAGGTTCCCAGAACGACGAAGACGAGGGTGCGCACGCGGTCCGGCACATGGACCTTGAAGCCGGTCGCCGCCGCGACGGCGACGGCGATCATGGCGCCCGAGAGCCACGCGGCCGGGACGCCCGCGAGAGCGAATATCCCACCCCCGATGGCCCCGAGCGCCACGGTCAGGCAGAAGGCGATCATTCCGGGGATACTCTCACCGGGCTTCCTCCAGGACAGCGTTCTTATTCTTGTGGAACGGGAACCGCGCCGGTCCCATGCCGCTGTGCTTGAACAGTAACAATCGAAGCTGTCGCGGACCTGTCATCCGTCCAGCAATAAGTCCGGGCATCGCGCAGCAAACGCCTCGCCAAGCCTTAGTGACCTAATTTTGTCACAGACCATCAGTGGCATCCGCAATCCTTCGTCAACCTTCGGCAGCGCAGGCTTGGCTCCCATGCTGCAGTTCCAGCCGAAGGATCGACTGTGCAACCCTCCCTGCCCTCCGCCTTGCAGAATGCTCTGTCACTGGCCGATGTCGCTCGCCTGATGGACCAGCCGTCGGTCGCCAACCGCATCGATACCGCCGACAAGGTTGCCGAGCAGCTCCGCACCGGGAAACTGACCGGCGCCGCCGAGGCGATGGCGACGGATATCCTGATGCGCTTCGCCCAGGACGCGGAAGCCGCGGTGCGACAGGCCGTCGCCTGGCAGTTCCGCAACAACGACCGGCTGCCGGAAGCGCTGGCGGTCAAGCTTGCCGAGGACGTGGCGGAGGTCGCAGCCCCCGTGCTGAGCTACCATGCCGGGTTCGAGGACGCCTTCCTGACCTCCGTCATCGGGACGGGAGATCAACTCAAGATGGCGGCCATCGCCGTACGACGAGCGGTTTCCACGATCGTCTCCGACGTGCTGATCGACGCGGGAGACGTCGCCGTCATGACCTGTCTGCTGGCGAACTCCGGCGCCGAGATTACGCCGGACGGCCTGGGCCGGATCGTGGACCGGCATGGCGATACCCAGTCGGTGGCGACCATGGTCGCCAGCCACCCGATGCTGCCGGCACCGGTGGCCTG
Source organism: Skermanella sp. (assembly GCA_035630415.1). Taxonomy (GTDB): domain Bacteria; phylum Pseudomonadota; class Alphaproteobacteria; order Azospirillales; family Azospirillaceae; genus Skermanella. The sequence goes on along the minus strand of DASQKT010000151.1, from coordinate 7,400 downwards.
GAAGCTTCTGGGGCGGGTCTCCGCCGCGATCATGCGGGATCTGGCGAAGCGGCATAAGATTCCGGATCTCGTCCTCGAGCGCTGCATCACCCGAGGCCGGGAAGCGGCGATGATGACGATGATCCGACCGATGCTGGCCGACGGCGCCCATCTGCGCGGGTTCATGGAGCAGATGCATTGGCAGAGGCAGCTTACCACCGACCTGCTGTTCCGCATGCTGTGCGCCGGCGACCTGGAGGCCTTCATCACCGGCATGGCCGTCCGCTGCGGCATCACGCGGGAAGCGGCGGCCATGATGGTGATGGACGAGCGGCCGGTCGGACTGACGGCGGCGTTCGATCAGGCGGGCATGAAGGCATGGCTGATAGAACCGTTCCGCATCGCGCTGACGGTGGCTCGCCGGTGGTCACGGCCGATGATCGCCGCCAAGCGCCGGGATTTTCAGCTCGAGGTTCTGTCGCGCGTGTTCGAACACTGTGCCGACACGGAGGAACGCGACGTCAGCGACCTGATCCTACAGGTCTTCGACCTGCGCGCCGACCGGACGATCACAGAGGCACGCGACCGGCTGAACCTGCCGACGCCTCGCCCGTGCTAACCCCGGCCTAACCATTCGGAGAGGATTACCACTGCCTTTCCGTTCCTTCGATATGGGGCGTTGAGTTAAACAACGCCCCTATGAACAGCGCACGACAGGACGCGCTCTCCGCTAGGCGGACGATGACGAGCGGTATGGACACTTCAGCGAGGGCGGCCGATCCGATGCAGGATGCGGTCTACAATCGCGTGCTCATGGCGGCCATGGCCGGCCGCCGGACCATGGTGGTGACCGATTATACCGGCGGCGACGGCGCCTTGGCCGGCCGCAGGATGGCCGACTACATGAATTCCTCCGGCGGCATCGCCCTGACCGCCACCGGCTACCGGGGCGCGCGGCTGGAAGACCTGTTGTCGGAAGCGGCTGAAGGGATCGGGCTCAAGCGCTCCAGCGACCTTGAGGAATTGGCGCTTTCGCTGGAGCAGGCGCTCGACGCGGCGGGCTCCGGCCTTTTCGTCATCTTCGACGCTCATCTGCTGTCAGCACCGGTGATCGGCGATCTGTGCGAACTGTCCGGCAGCGATACCGAGAGCGGCGTCTACATGCAGGTCCTGCTGACCGGCGGGCCGGGGCTGGACGCGCAGTTCGAGAAACCGGGTTTGGCCAACGCCGCCCGGCAGGTCGCCTCCTCCCGCTGGCGGATCGAGAGCGAAGAGGGACCGGTGGAGTCGGCACCGGCACCGGCGCCCGTGGCGGTAGCAAAGCCGGTACGGCTTCCTGTTGCCCCAGCGAAGGAGCAGTCGGCCTTCACGCGCCGCAGGGCCGAGCGGCACGAGGACTATGCGGCACCGCCGGAGCGGGCATTCGAGCCGCGTCCGCTGCGTAACGCGCCGGTAGCGGCCAGAACCTACGATATTCAGCCCAGCCCGCGCCCGGAGTACCGTGAACCGGCCAAGTCGTCGCGGCGGGTCTACTGGGTGCTTGCCATTGGCATCCTCTTCGCTTTCGCGGCGGGGTTCGTGACGAATGCGCTTTGGCCCTTCGCGCCGAAAAGCGCCACCGAGTTACTGAAGGGTGAAGGCCTGTCGGCGCTGACGGCAAACCTGCCGAGCGCACCGGCCCGCGTGGCTCCGGCGGAACCGGAGCCAGTGGAGCAACCGGAACCGGAGACACCCGCGCCGGCGGCATCGGCCCCGCCTCAGCCGGTCCCGGCTCCGCAGCCAGCCCCTCAGGCAACACCGCCCGCCTCGGCGGCTTTGCCGCCGGAGTGGAAACAACCACCGATGGAGCGTCAGCCTCCCGCCGCAACACGGAGCATTCCGGCACCCGCGCCGGCGGCGCAGCCGCAGGCCGAACGACCGGTAGTAGCGGCGCCCACTCCCCTGACGCCTCAACCTCAACTTCAGCAGCAGGCTCAGGTGCCGCCGCGCGCAGCGCAGCCGGCCCCGCCGCCACAGGCTGCCAGTGCGGAAAACCCGTCCGATGTCTGCCGCGAAGGTTCGGGGGCGGCCAAGCCGCCGCAAAACTCGCTCTCCGGCATCGCCGAGGGTTTCATGACCGATCTGCGCAACCTGGGACGCTGCCTGAACAGTCTGGCGAAGTGAGGGCGGCGGGTACCGTCGGGTAACCCGTGCGTCCCTGTCACTTGCCTCGGAACACCGGCTTCCGCTTTTCCATGAAGGCGGTGCGGCCTTCCGTGTAGTCCTCGCTCGCGAAGCAGGCGTTCATAAGGTCTTCGCAACGCTGGTAGTCCGGTTCGCCCGACGGCTTGTCCAGTTCCTCGATCATCAGCTTGGCGGACCGGACCGTCAGCGGCGCGTTCTCCGCGATCGAAGCGCAGATCTCGTGGATCACACTCTCCAGCTCGGCGTCGGCCGTCATCCGGTTGATCAGCCCCATCCGCAGCGCTTCCGGTCCGTGGAAGCGGCGGGAGGTGAAGAAAATCTCCTTGGCGAAAGCCGGACCGACCAGATCGCGCAGCCGCTTCACTCCGTCGAAGCGGTAACCGACGCCGAGCCGTGCCGCCGGAATGGCGAAGGTGGAGCCTTCGGTGGCGATCCGCAGATCGCAGCTGACGGCCAGACCAAGCCCGCCGCCGATGCAGTAGCCCCGTATCATCGCGATGGTAGGCTTGGGCACGATCTGAAGGGCGCGCATCGTGGAAGTCGCCAGACTCTCGTAGGCTGCGACCGCCTCCGCCGACGAGCGGTGCTTCTCGAACTCGGAGATGTCGGCGCCGGAGATGAAGGAGCGATACCCTGCCCCGCGCAGGACGATCACCTTGACCTCGCCGTCCTCCGCGAAGGTGGAAAGCGCCTGCGGCAACGCTTCCCACATCTCAAGGTTCATCGCGTTATGACGCTCGGGATTGTTGAAGGTGATCCAGCCGACCGGCCCCTGCCGTTCGGCGATCAAGCGATCCGTCATGCGTATTCCCCCTGGAAGTCAGGCTGTGAAGCCAGATTGTAAGTTCAGACGACCCCCAGCCTTACGATCGCGTAGGCGAAATCGGCGGCGAAGTCCTCTCCCTTGCGGACGACGAGGATCTTCTCGTTCAGGCGGTTCAGTCTGTTCCTGACCGGTTCCGCGTCGAGCTTCGAGGCGACGACGACCAAGGGAATGTGCTGCGTCATTTCGGCGGCGTGTATCATGCGCGCCACATCGACACCGTCCAGGATGTCGATGATGTTGCTGATCAGGATCAGGTCGGGGCGGGTCCGGATGGCGCTTTCGATGCCCTGGAAGGAACTGGACATAGTAACCAGACGGAACCCGCCGGAGCGGATTTCCGGCTCCATCAGCCGCAACTGGATATTGCGCGGTCCGATGAACAGCACGGTCTTCTGCCCCTGAGACCGCAGCAAATTCTGCGTGGGATGGAAATCCGGCAGCGACTTGAGTATCCGCCGGCCTTCCTCGCTCCCCGGATCTCGGCGCGCTTCCACGATCGCACCGATGGCATGGACGTGTTCCAGCATGCCGTCGACCGCGGCTTCGCCAAAATTTCCCGTCGCGATGATGTAATCTTCAAGATGATGAGAAATCAAAGCGATAGTTGGAAAACCGAAACTCGCCGCCGAACCTTTGATGCTATGGACATTGCGCAGTAATTCGAATGAATCCGGCTTTACATGCAGATTCGTAGAAAACGATACAACCATCTGCTCGACACTGCCGAGCCGTTCCACTACGTCATCGATAAAGAATGGCAGGAGTTCGGCAACCAGATCAGAATCTATATCGTTCTCACTCGTCATCTGTTGCCCCGGAATGGAATATCGGTCCAACATACAAGTTACCGGACAGACATGCATCCTCGACAGAACGATGTAAAAAAATGCCGCACCATGTGATTACCTATGGTTTTGGTTAATGATTTTCTTTGCTATGTTAAGATTATCCCCTGCGGTCCTTTCAGAAGATGAATTCTGCCGCCCTCATGTCGGCGGCGGCGGGAGAAGGGACCGGCATCCGTCGCCGTTTTGAGATGCGGCGGTTTTCGGCTATAGGAGGGGATACGATATCCGGTGCGGAGTGTTGGGCCGCGACGGGGCAGAGGAGAGGTGATGAAAGTCAGCATCGACATGGGGTCGACGCAGAACGGTGGACCGGCGACGCTCAATCTCGAGGAGCTGCTGGCTACCCGCTTGCTGGTGCAGGGAAATTCCGGTTCCGGCAAGTCACACCTGCTGCGCCGCCTGGTCGAACAAAGCGCTGCCTGGGTCCAGCAGGCGATCCTCGATCCCGAGGGCGATTTCGTGACGCTGGCCGACAAGTTCGGTCATGTGGTGGTCGACGCCTCCGCCCATTCCGAAGGGGCGCTCCAGCGGATCGCCGCCCGTGTGCGGGAACACAGGGTCTCCGTCGTCGTCAACCTGGAAGGGCTGGACGTGGAGCTTCAGATGCGCCACGCCGCCGCCTTCCTGGGCGGGCTGTTCGATGCCGACCGCGACTTCTGGTACCCGATGCTGGTGGTGGTGGACGAGGCGCAGATGTTCGCCCCGGCCGCTGCCGGCGAGGTCTCGGACGAGGCGCGCAAGGTGTCGCTGGGCGCCATGACCAACCTGATGTGCCGGGGCCGCAAGCGCGGCCTTGCCGGCGTCATCGCGACCCAGCGTCTGGCGAAGCTCGCCAAGAACGTGGCGGCGGAAGCCTCCAACTTCCTGATGGGCCGCACCTTCCTCGACATTGACATGGCGCGTGCCGCCGACCTGCTGGGCATGGAGCGGCGGCAGGCGGAGATGTTCCGCGACCTGGAGCGCGGCCACTTCATAGCGCTGGGTCCAGCCTTGTCGCGCCGGCCCCTGCCGCTGCGGATCGGCAGCGTCGAGACGACGGGACGGACCGGAAGCCCGAAGCTGACACCCCTGCCGGCGACGGCGCCGGAGGACGCCCGCGACCTGATCCTGGCCCCCGGCGAGCCGGAGCCGCTGGTCCGGCCCAGCGTGCGGAAGCCGATGCCCCCGCCGCCGCAGAACATGGACGTCCTGTTCCAACTGGCGCAGTCGCGCCCGGTGCTGAGCGCGCCGCCGGAGGAAGTCGAGGAACAAGGGCCGGAGATCGACCGCGAACCGCTGCTGGACGATATCCTGCGGAAGATCCTGGAGGACCCGGAGGCGGCTTTTCGGTCCGTCGCGGTGCTGTACCAGGACTTTCTGGTCCGCTGCCGCATCCACAAGGTACCCGGAGCGCCGCTTGACTTGGCGGCCTTCAAGCGCCGGCTTTCCGCTGCACGGGCGGGTGTGCGCAACGAAACAGCCGATGGACCGGAGTGGGAACAGGCGACCGTCCTGGCGGCCAGCTTGCCGGAAGATATCCAGGGCGTCTTCCTGCTGATCGCCCGCGCCGCGATCGAGAAGGCGCCCTGCCCGTCCGACGCCGAACTGGCCCGCGCCGTCGGCAGCCGGTCGAACGGAAGGGCGCGGCGGCTGCTGAGCTACATGGATCAGCGCGGCTTCGTCGTCACCCGCAACGACCGGGGCGGCAACCGCATCATCGCGTTGCCGGGGCTGGGCTGGGAGACGGCTCCCGGCGATCCCAACGCCGTGGACGAGTCACCGGCGGCGCAGGGTGGCGACCTGTTCGACGTGGCGTGAGGCCGCACCGCCGTCATTGGGTCGGCGGGTAGAGCGGCGTCAGCGACTTTTCGCGGCGGTATGCCCGCCAGAAATCGCGGAGGCTCTGTCCCCGGTGCCCCCGGTCGCGGTTGGCGCGGCCGATGGCAAACAGCAGGCGGTACTGTTCCATCAAGTCGCGGCGTGCCTTGGCCAACGAGGTCGAGCGGTCCCAGACATGGGTCATCTCCGCTCCCGCGCCATTGATTTCCAGAATCGTAAAGTCCTCGCCAGCCTGGAGACGCGCGATATCGGCAAAACGGATGTCGAAGCGGCCGAACCAGAACTCGGGGATCGAGCGGGCGATAGCGTCGAAGCGGGCGGTCATTGCGGGCGTGACCTGAGGGGTGCCGTCCCGGAAGATACTGCCCCGGCTGTGACTGCCGGCGAAGGCCAGCCGTACCGGCTCGCCCGCTTCGGGAACGTGGTCCAGCCGGTCGGCGTGGCGCGGCAGGTAGAGGTGCGATACGCGGCCAGCGCGGGGGTCGGCCAGGATCAGTTCGCGCAGGGTCGAGCGGCCATCGCCATGGACGTAGGGGAAGTATTTGAGCGTCAGGGAAACGATCCGTCCCTTGGCTTCCCCCGGCATGCGGACATAGAAGACGCCGGCTTCGGCTTCGAAGGCGACATAGCGTTGCAGGATCAGGCGCGCCCCGGCGGGGAAGCCTTCCAGATACGATACTAGTTGGCCCAGGTCGCGGACCAGACGGACTCCGGCTCCCCGGCACCCAAGGTCCGGCTTGGCGACGACGGGGAAGCCGAGGCCGGCTGCGGTCATCGCGGCTTCCACCGCCAGGGCTTCGGCGACCGCATCATCGGGCTGGGCTGGACGGTCGATCGGAATGAACGGAGCGACATGGCCGGGAGCCGAAGCGCAGGCGAGGTCGAGGATCGCCGATTTCGACTCGCCGGAGAAGCCTCCGCCGGGAAATGAAGGGTTGGCGGCGGTCGGCAGGGTGATGCCGCGATAGCGGACCATCAGCCACAGGGCGTAGAGAGCTATCGGCCAGTAGAACCGGCGCATCGACCAGAACTCGAAATCGCTGAGCTGGTCGCCGGATGTATCCAGCGGCGGCATTCCGGCATGCGGGACCGGCCATGCCCGTGTTTCCGGCGCGGAGGGAACAGGGACCGGAGCTTCGGCGAGCATGGTCATGATGCAACTCCCGTGTCGGAAGATCCCTTGGCGGAAAACCCGCGCAGCAGGCGCGGCGTCACGATGGCAAGGACGGCGAGGGGCAGCACGGCCAGGACGACGGCCGTCGCCGGATCAAGGCCGGTGACGCGCTGAAGCGTATCGCCAAGCGTTTGCCCCCAAATGGCGGCAAGCCAGAAGAGACCCGCCGTCCAGACAGTGACTGCGGCGCAGACCAGGGCGGTGAATCTTGGAAGGGATACCCCCAGCAGCCCGGCCGCCGTATATGTCGCGAACCGCAGGCCGGGAACGACGCGGGCGACCAGCACGGCGGCGGTCAGACGTTTTTCGAGCGCCAAGCGTGCGCGCTGAACGGGCGCGTCGTCCAGGCGGCGGCCGAGTGCCGGGATGCGGATCGCCAGACGACCCATTCCGTAAAGGCCGATATCGCCCAGCGCTATGCCTCCGGCAACTGCCGCGAAAGCTGCTTCCCAGCTAACCGTGCCGTTGAGGGCCAGCGCTACGCCGGCTGCTATCGCGACGTCTTCCAGCAGGAAGGTGATGAGGACCAGCGAGGGCAGGAGCAGCCAGGGCTCGGTCGAGAATGCCACGA